>DATHAV010000290.1:0-2182 GCA_035296505.1 Pseudoxanthomonas sp. | reverse complement strand
AGGCTCAAGCCGTACAGCGCCGGCCGCTCGCGGGAACTCGCCACCCAGGCCTGCGTCGCCGCGATCCACCGGGTGCTGACCGAGGCGCGCGCCGGCACCGCCGCGCTCGAGGGCCGCCCCGTGCAGCCGGGCGACATCGCCGTGCTGGTGCGCTCGCACGCCGAGGCCACGCGCATCCGCCAGGCGCTGGCCATGGCCGGCATCGCCGCGGTCGCCGCCGGCAAGCAGAGCCTGTTCGCCACCGAGGAGGCGCGCGAATTGCACGCGCTGCTGCTGGCGCTGCTGCACGGCGCCGACGATGGCCGCCTGCGCACCGCGCTGGCCACGGTGCTGCTGGGCGTGGACGCGCGCGGCTTGGCCGCGCTCGACGACGAGGGCGAGGCGCTGCGCCACTGGCAGCTGGCCGCCCTTGGCTGGCACCAGCGCCTGCAGCGCGGCGGGCCGCTGGCCCTGGTCAACGACCTGTGCGCGCAGCACGCGGTGCGCCTGCTGGGCCTGCTCGACGGCGAACGCCGCCTCGCCAACTACCTGCAGCTGGCCGAACTGCTGCAGGAAGCGCAATCGCGGGCGCTGGGCCTGCACGGGCTGGTGGACTGGCTGGCGCGCCGCATCGCCGCTAGTGCCGACGAGGACCCCGGACCCGGTGAAAGCCGGCTGCTGCGCCTGGAGTCGGACGCGCACCGGGTGCAGGTGGTCACCCTGCACAAGAGCAAGGGCCTGGAGTACCCGCTGGTGTTCCTGCCGTTCGCCGGCATCGGTGGCCGGCTGCGCGACGCCGGCCGCCACGTCACCGTCGCCGGCGAGGATGGGCGCGCGCTGCAGTGGAAGCTGCTGCCGACGCTGTTGGATTGGGAGGTCTCCAGGCAGCGATGGGCGGACGCGCAGCGCGGCGAGGACGCGCGCCTGCTGTACGTCGGCCTGACCCGCGCCCGCGATGCGCTGTGGCTGGCCCAGGGAATGTTCCACTGCCACGACAAGACCGCGCTCGCGCCCATGGTCCAAGACCCCGATGCGCTCGAGGCCGCGCTGGGTCCGGCGATCCACGTCGACCACGGCCCGCCGCCGGCCGACCTGCCGTGGCTCGGCCCGCCGCCGGGCGACCAAGCCGCGCCATCGCCCGCGCGCATCGCCGCCCGCCCGATCCCCAACGACTGGTGGGTGTACAGCTTCACCCAGCTGGCCCGCGCCGAGGGCGGCCACGAAACCGCCGCCGCCGCCACGCAGGCCGACGCCGGCGCCGGCGACGAAGCGGCCGCTGCCTTGGCCGATGCCGTGGACATCGGCAGCGCCGACCCCGCCGAAACCTTCGACCCGCGCTTTACCGGCAGCCGCTTCGGCAACGTGCTGCACGCCGCGCTGGAACAGGTGGACTTCGCCGCCTGGGCCGGCTGGCGCCAGGGCGACGGCGCGCCGCCCGGCCAGGACGCGCCACTGCGCGCTGCGCTGCACGCCGAAGGCTACCCGCGCGACGAACTCGACAGCGGCGTCGCCATGCTGGCGGCGCTGGTGGGCCATACGCTCACCGTCGCGCTGCCCGAAGGCGTCGCGCTGAGCGCACTGCCGCCCGCCCAGCGCCGGGCCGAGATGGAGTTCCACTTCGCCATGCGGCCCACCTCGGTGCCGGCACTGCTGGAGCTGCTGCACGCGCACGGCGTGGTGCCGGCGCGCCATGGCTTCGGCCTGCGCCGGCGGCTGGAGGGCCTGATGACCGGCAAGATCGACCTCACCTACACCCACGGCGGGCGCTGGTACGTGCTGGACTACAAGACCAACCGCCTGCCGGCCTACGACCCCGCCGCGCTGGAGCAGGCCATGGCGCACAGCGAATACGACCTGCAGGCGCTGGTCTACACGCTCGCCCTGCACCGCTGGCTGCGCTTCCGCCTGGGCGCTGCCCGCGACGGCGGTACCTACGACTATGGACGCGACTTCGGCGGCATCCGCTACCTGTTCTGCCGCGGACTGGACGCCGGGCGCGATCCTTCGCCCGGCGTGCACGCGCAGCGCTTCGCGCCGGAACTGGTGCACGCGCTGGACGCGCTGTTCGCCGGGGAAAAGCCGACCGGTGCGCCAGCGGAAACAGGTGCTCTCGATCAGCCTCCCACTCCGAACGCAGGCCAACCTCCTTTCCCGCCTCGGGAAAAGCCCCCTCTCCCGCCTGCGGGAGAGGGCCGGGGTGAGG
>DATHAV010000289.1:0-2488 GCA_035296505.1 Pseudoxanthomonas sp. | reverse complement strand
AAAGATGCGCACCAGGTTGCGCGCAGAAGGCGTGGCGGCCAGCTTCACCACTGCGCGACGCTCGGCGTCCAGCCGCGCCTGGATACCGCCGCCGCCGCTGCGCTTCCAGGTGCCGATCAGCGCGAATGGAGCGGGGTAGTGCTCCTTGCGCGCCTTGCGCGACACCTGCTTGACCATCTGTGGCGCCAGCACCTGCCGCGCCGGCCAAGTGTTGGTGGCCCACCCCAGAACGCGTTGCTTGAACGGACGCTGCGTTCCCGTTTGCGCCATCGCCACCGCCGCATCCAGCAGCAGCGCCGGTTCGACCGCCTTGTCCACCAGGCCCATCGCCCTGGCCGCCGACGCCGACACCGTGCGGCCGGTCAGCATCAGGTCCATCGCCGCCGGCGCGCCGATCAGGCGCGGCAGGCGCGCGCTGCCGCCCCAGCCGGGGAAGATGCCCAGCTTCACCTCGGGCAGGCCCAGGCGGGTGGAGGCGTCGTTGCTGGCGACGCGGTAGCGGCAGGCGAGCGAGATCTCGATGCCGCCGCCCATGCAGTGGCCGTGAATCGCGGCGACGGTCGGGCACGGGAGCTCGGCCAGTTTCTGGAATACCGACTGGCCGCGCCGGATCGCATCGTTGACCGTGCCCTTGCGGTCGAACTCCTGGAACTCGGCGAGGTCGGCGCCAGCGATGAATCCCGCGGCCTTGGCCGAGCGCACGACCACGCCTTTGGGGGGATCGATCGCGATGCGTTCGACCAGATCCTCCAGTTCGATCAGTACGTCCTGCGACAGCGCGTTCACCGGCGCGCCCTGGCGGTCGAGGCTGAGGACCACGATGCCGTCGGCGCGCATTTCCGTCCGCCAATGGCTGAATCGTAGTCCGTCGAAGCTTGCTGCCATGGCAGGACCATCCGTTCACGTATGGGAGGGAACTATCATCCCGATGTTGTTTAACCCCCGTCAAATCCCCACTGATGGTTTGGGCATGACCCGAAGCATGCGCAGCCTTGGCGCGTTGGGCCGAATCCGACTAGGCGTGGCGTCGGGGAACGTTTGAACTTTTCTCCGCGATGGCGGTCACAACGCTCGGTCAGTCGCCGAGCCCAGGGAGTGCGGCGCGGCATGGCCGATGCGGATCCACAAAGACAAGCACCGCAGGAGTTGGATCTCGAGCTGGTCAGGCGTGTGCAGCGCGGCGAAAGTGCGGCGTTCGATCTGCTGGTGCGCAAATACCAGCATCGCATCGTCGCCCTGATCGGACGCTACATCCACGACTGGAGCGAGTGCCAGGACGTCGCGCAGGACACCTTCATGCGTGCCTACCGCGCCCTGGGCAGCTTCCGCGGCGATTCCCAGTTCTATACCTGGCTACACCGGATTGCAGTGAATACCGCCAAGAACCACCTCGTCGCCACCAACCGTCGTCCGCCCAATGCCGACGTGGACGCCGCCGACGCCGAACAGTTCGAGGTCGGCGCGCGCCTGCGGGACACCGACACGCCCGAGCGCGAACTCATGCGCCAGGAACTCGAGCGCAGGGTGATGAAGGCGGTTGAGGCGCTGCCCGAGGAACTGCGCACCGCCATCACCCTGCGCGAGGTCGATGGCCTGAGTTACGAAGAGATCGCGCTGAAGATGCAGTGCCCCATCGGCACGGTGCGCTCGCGGATCTTCCGCGCGCGCGAAGCCATCGACGTATTGCTGCGTCCGCTGCTGGACACCCACAGCGCCACCCGCGAGCGTGCCCGCCCATGAGTACCGAAAAGATCGACCTCCACTACCACCAGCAGCTGTCCGCATTGATGGACGGCGAACTCTCGGCCGACCAGGGCAGGTTCCTGATCCGTCGGCTGCAGCACGATCCGGAACTCGCATCGTGCTGGGATCGCTGGCAGCTGTACGGCGAGGTGTTGCGCGGCCATGCGCAGGCGCCGGCGCCCGCGGGCTTTGCCGAAGGCATCGCACGCTTGATCGCGGCCGAACCCGCACCCGCCATCGGCGTCCGTTCTCTGCGTACGAGGGTGGCGCGCTGGGGCGGCGGTGCGCTGGCCGCGTCGGTTGCCGCACTGGCGCTGTTCATGGGGCGCCAGCAGGCTCCGCAGGATGCACCTGCCGTGCCATCCGAAGCGATTGCGAACCAGGCGCCTTCGCCGGTGCCGCGTCCGGAGCCATCGGTCGTACAGCAAGGCGCCGGATTCCTCGAAGCGCCGGCCGCAACCGGCGCCGCCGTCGCCAGCGCGCCATTGCGCAGTCCCGGCAGCGCGGCACCTGGAGGCAGCGCCACCCGCACACAGCAGGCACGGCGCAGCGCACCGGTTGGGCGCGCACCCGATCGTGCGGTCGCCTCCGCCGCGGTGCCGGTGGTTCACGCCATCGCCACCGTGCCCACCGACAATGGGCGGGTCGATCCGTTTTCCAACGTGCAGGTCGAGCCGCCGTCGGCGAGGCCGTGGCCGCGCGCGGTGCTGCCGCAGTACGCGCCGGCAGGCGGCAGCTTCAACGC
>DATHAV010000288.1:0-10195 GCA_035296505.1 Pseudoxanthomonas sp. | reverse complement strand
GCCACGCCGAAGAGCCCGAGCGGAAACTCCACCAGCCGGTCCGAATACCACAGCCAGGTCTGGCTGCCGGTTGCCAGCAGGGAGGCGAACAGGGTGCCGACGATCATGTTGACCTGCGCCACCGACGAGGAAAACAGCGTCGGCAGCATCAGCTTGAACACCCGCCGCACGCCTTCGTGGCGCAGGTTGAAACGCGGCCGCGGCGCCAGCCCCAGCCGGCCCAGTGCCGGCCACATCAGCACGACTTGGACAAAACCGGCGATCAGCACGCCCCAGGCCAGCACCATGATCGGCACGTCCAGCGCGCCGGCGAAGAACAGCATCGCGCCTATCAGGATCAGGTTGTGCAGCACCGGAGTCACCGCGGGGAGAGCGAAACGCTGGAAGCTGTTGAGCACGCCGCCGGCCAGCGCCGCCATCGATATGAAGCCCAGGTACGGAAACACGATGCGCAGCATGCCCGAGGCCATTTCGAACTTGCCCGGCTCGCTGAGCGTGCCCGGGGCGATTACCGACACGATCAGCGGCGCCGCCAGCATGCCCAGCCCGCTGACCAGCCACACCACGGCGAACAGCGCGCCGGCGACGTGGTCGAGGAAGTCTTTCAGCGCCGCCCGGTCCCCGGATTCCTTGATTGCGGAAAACGTGGGCACGAACGCCATCGCGAACGATCCCTCGGCGAAGATCCGCCGCAGGTAGTTGGGAATCCGGTAGGCGATGGTGAAGGCGTCGGTGGCGGCGCCGACACCGAAGATCGATGCCTGGACCATGTCCCGGGCGAAGCCGGCGATCCGCGAGATCAGGGTCATCGCGCTGAAAACCGCGGTCGAGCGGAGCAGCCGGCTCCCGCTCACGGGCGTTCCGCCGCTGGCTTGACGCAAGTATCTGAATTGCCCATAATTTCGCGTTCGATTTTGCGCCTCCCGCCCCGCACCGCTCCACTCCAACGTTTCCTAGGATACCCACCGTGGCAAATATCAAGTCCGCCCAGAAGCGCGCCAAGCAGACCGTCGTGCGCAACGCACGCAACAACGGTCAGCGTTCGATGCTGCGCACCGCCGTCAAGAAAGTGCTCAAGGCGCTCGATGCCAACGACGCCGCTGGCGCCCAGGCGGCTTTCGCCGTGGCCCAGCCCATCCTGGACCGCTTCAGTTCCCGCGGCCTGATCCACAAGAACAAGGCCGCCCGCCACAAGAGCCGCCTGACCGCCCGCATCAAGGCGCTGCAGGCCGCCTGATACGGCGTCGCCGGCGGCACTGGAAAACCCGGCTTCGGCCGGGTTTTTTGTTGCCCTTGCCGAATCGGTAGCGGTACGGGATACGGCTCGAAACGCAGCGCCAGGAACCGGATCAGCGACGTGCGCTCTATCCGTGACGGTCAGCCTCGATCGGTGTCCAGGACGCGATGGGTCCATACGCGCTTCAGGCGCCGGCATCGCGAGATTCCTGCTCGTCCTCTCTGAGGCGGTCGAAGAACGCCATCGCGTCCTTCATGATCGACCAGGTCCCCTCGCGCGACAGCGCCGAGGTCATGTACCAGGGCTGGGTCCAGCCGAGCTCGGCAATGATTTCGGAGGCGTGTTCCCGAGCCTCTTCCTCCAGCATCAGGTCGGCCTTGTTGAGCACCAGCCAGCGGGGCTTCTGCAGCAGTCGGGGGTCGTGCTTGTCGAGCTCGCGTTCAATCGCACGCACCTGGTCGGCCGGCGAGGCCTCCACCCCGCCCTCGCCATGCATGCCAAACGCCGGCGCCATGTCGACCAGGTGCAACAACAGGCGAGTTCGCTGCAAGTGGCGCAGGAATACCGCGCCCAGCCCGGCGCCCTCGGCGGCACCCTCGATAAGGCCTGGAATGTCGGCGATTACGAAGCTGCGGTGGGCTTCGACGCTGACCACGCCCAGGTTGGGATACAGCGTGGTGAACGGATAGTCCGCCACCTTGGGCGTCGCGGCGGAGACCGCGCGCACGAAGGTGCTCTTGCCCGCATTGGGAAAGCCCAGAAGACCGACGTCGGCCAGCAGCTTCAGCTCCATCCTCAGGGTGCGCTGCTCGCCCTCCTCGCCCGGGGTGGATCGGCGCGGGGCGCGGGTCACCGAACTCTTGAAGTGCATGTTGCCCAGGCCGCCCTTGCCGCCCTTGGCCACCAGCAGGCGGTCCCCGTGCACGGTCAGGTCGCCGATCACTTCATCGGTGGCCACGTTGGTGATGACCGTTCCCACCGGCACGGTGATCACCAAGTCTTCGCCGCCCTTGCCGTAGCGCTGCTGGCCCATGCCGTTCTCGCCGCGCTTGGCCTTGAACACGCGCTGGTGGCGGAAATCGACCAGCGTACTCAGGTTCTCGTCGGCCTGGATCCACACGCTGCCGCCGTCGCCGCCGTCGCCGCCGTCCGGCCCGCCCAGAGGAATGAACTTCTCGCGGCGGAAGCCGATGCAGCCGTCGCCGCCGTTGCCGGCGATGACATCGATTTCGGCTTCGTCTACGAGCTTCATGGCGTGTGCGTCGGATCGGGAAAAGGATGGGTGCGGCGGACAGGCGCGGTGCGCAAACGAAAAGCCCCGCACGCGGCGGGGCCTGTCGCTCTGCCGTCGCCGCGACTCAGGCTTCGGCGACCACGCTCACGGTGCGGCGCTTCTTGGCGCCCTTGACCGAGAACTCGACCTTGCCGTCGACCAGCGCGAACAAGGTGTGGTCGCGGCCCAGGCCGACGCCGCTGCCCGGATGGAACTCGGTGCCGCGCTGGCGGACGATGATGTTGCCGGCGTCGATGGCTTGACCACCGTAGACCTTCACCCCCAGCATCTTCGGGTTGGAGTCGCGGCCGTTGCGCGATGAGCCTACGCCCTTTTTGTGTGCCATGACTGCTGCTCCTTACTTGTCGTCGCCGGAACCGGAGATCCCGGTGATTTCGATTTCGGTGTAGTGCTGCCGATGCCCCATCTGCTTCTTGTGGTGCTTGCGGCGGCGGAACTTGATGATGCGCACCTTGTCGGCGCGACCATGGGACTTGACGGTGGCGGTGACGGTGGCGCCCTTGAGCGCGTCGCCGAGCTTCACGCCCTCGCCGTCGCCCAGCATCAGGATCTGGTCGAACTTGACCTCCTGGCCGGCTTCGGTCTCGAGCTTCTCGACCCGGATCGTCTCGCCCGTCATCACGCGGTATTGCTTACCGCCGGTGACTACGACTGCGTACATGGGTGTTTCCTTCTGTAGTTATTTTATTGGCCTGGCCGCCATCGAGGGCGGACAGGAGCGGAATTGTAAGGCTTTGAGGAATTTAGGGTCAACCGTAGGCCGATGCAGGCGCATCGAACCGACAGACCACCGTGCCCGGCGGGGAAACCCGGCGGGGAAACAGGCTGCGCCGGCATCGTGCGGCTTTCAAAACCGATCATTGCCCCCACCTAGTCTGCTCGCTACGCTTCCCCGTTGGCTTCACGGACCCCACCCGATGGCTATGGAATACATCCGCATACGCGGCGCGCGGACGCACAACCTCAAGAACATCGACCTGGACCTGCCCCGGGACAAGCTGATCGTCATCACCGGGCTGTCGGGGTCGGGCAAGTCCTCGCTCGCCTTCGACACCATCTACGCCGAAGGCCAGCGCCGCTACGTCGAATCGCTGTCCGCGTACGCGCGCCAGTTCCTGAGCGTGATGGAGAAGCCGGACGTCGACCACATCGAGGGACTGTCGCCGGCGATCTCGATCGAGCAGAAGTCGACCTCGCACAACCCGCGCTCCACCGTGGGCACGATCACCGAGATCTACGACTACCTGCGCCTGCTGTACGCGCGCGTGGGCCTGCCGCGCTGTCCGGACCACGGCTATCCGCTGGAAGCACAGACGGTGAGCCAGATGGTGGACCAGGTGGTGGCGCTCGCGACGCAGGATGAAAGCCGCGAGCAGCGCTACATGCTGCTGGCGCCGGTGATCCGCGACCGCAAGGGCGAACACGCCCAGGTGTTCGACCAGCTGCGCGCGCAGGGCTACGTGCGCGTGCGGGTCGACGGCCAGCTGCACGAGATCGACGCGGTGCCGCCGCTGGCGCTGCGCCAGAAGCACACGATCGAGGCGGTGATCGACCGCTTCAAGCCGCGGGAGGACATCAAGCAGCGCCTCGCCGAAAGCTTCGAGACCGCGCTCAAGCTGGGCGACGGCATGGCGTCGGTCCAGTCGCTTGACGATCAGGCGCACGTCCCGCTGCTGTTTTCCTCCAAGTACAGCTGCCCGGTCTGCGACTACTCACTGCCCGAACTGGAGCCGCGCCTGTTCTCGTTCAACTCGCCGGTGGGCGCGTGCCCCACCTGCGACGGCCTGGGCGTGGCCCAGTTCTTCGATCCCGAACGCGTGGTGGTCCATCCGGAGCTTTCCCTCTCGGCCGGCGCGGTGCGCGGCTGGGACCGCCGCAACGCCTACTACTTCCAGCTGATCGCCTCGCTGGCCAAGCACTACGGATTCAACGTCGATGCGCCCTGGCAGTCGCTGCCGGGGAACGTGCGCCAGGCCGTGCTGTACGGCAGCGGCGGCGAGCTGATCACCTTCACCTATCTCACCGACTCGGGCGGGCGCCACCAGCGCAAGCACAAGTTCGAGGGCATCGTGCCGAACCTGGAGCGCCGCTACCGCGAAACCGACTCGGCCGCGGTGCGCGAGGAACTGGCCAAGTACATCAGCGAGCAGCCCTGCCCCGCCTGCGATGGCGCACGGCTGAACAAGGCCGCCCGCAACGTGTTCGTGGCCGACCGGCCGCTGCCGGAACTGGTGGTGCTGCCGGTCGACCAGGCGCTGGCGTTCTTCCGCGGGCTTTCGCTGCCGGGCTGGCGCGGCGAGATCGCGGCCAAGATCGTGAAGGAGATCGGCGAGCGGCTGGGCTTCCTGGTCGACGTGGGGCTCGATTACCTGACGCTCGAACGCAAGGCCGACACGCTTTCCGGTGGCGAGGCGCAGCGCATCCGCCTGGCCTCGCAGATCGGCGCCGGCCTGGTCGGGGTGATGTACGTGCTCGACGAGCCCAGCATCGGCCTGCACCAGCGCGACAACGAGCGCCTGCTCGGCACCTTGACGCGCCTACGCGACCTGGGCAATACGGTGATCGTGGTCGAGCACGACGAGGACGCCATCCGCGCCGCCGACCACATCCTCGACATCGGCCCGCACGCCGGCGTCCACGGCGGAGAAATCGTGGGCGAAGGCCAGCTGGAGGACATCCTCAAGGCGCCGCGTTCGCTCACCGGGCAGTACCTGTCGGGCCAGCGCGGCATCGAAGTGCCGGCGCTGCGCCACAGGGCCAACCCGAAAATGACCCTGCGCCTGCGCGGGGCCAGCGGCAACAATCTGAAGAACGTCGATCTGGAGATCGCCTCGGGGCTGTTCACCTGCATCACCGGCGTATCCGGTTCGGGCAAATCGACGCTGATCAACGACACGCTGTACACGCTGGCCGCCAACGAGATCAACGGCGCCTCGCACAAGCCGGCGCCGTACCGCGAGGTGGAGGGACTGGATCTGTTCGATAAGGTGGTGGACATCGACCAGTCGCCGATCGGGCGCACCCCGCGCTCCAATCCGGCGACCTACACCGGCCTGTTCACTCCCCTGCGCGAGCTGTTCGCGCAGGTGCCCGAGGCGCGCGCGCGTGGCTATTCACCCGGCCGTTTCAGTTTCAACGTGCGCGGCGGGCGCTGCGAAGCCTGCCAGGGCGACGGGTCGATCAAGGTCGAGATGCACTTCCTGCCCGACGTCTACGTTCCCTGCGACGTCTGCCACGGCAAGCGCTACAACCGGGAGACGCTGGAGATCCTCTACAAGGGCTACAACATCAGCGACATCCTGGAGATGACTGTCGAGGACGCGCTGCAGCTGTTCGAGCCGGTCCCCACCCTGGCCCGCAAGCTGGAGACGCTGATCGACGTGGGCCTGAGCTACATCAAGCTGGGGCAAAGCGCGACCACGCTGTCCGGCGGCGAAGCGCAGCGCGTCAAACTGTCCAAGGAGCTTTCGCGCCGGGATACCGGACGTACGCTCTATATCCTGGACGAGCCGACCACCGGCCTGCACTTCCACGACATCGAGCATCTGCTGGCCGTGCTGCACAAGCTGCGCGACGACGGCAACACCGTCGTGGTGATCGAGCACAACCTGGACGTCATCAAGACCGCGGACTGGGTGGTGGACCTGGGGCCGGAAGGCGGCCACCGCGGCGGCCAGATCCTGGTGACCGGCACGCCCGAGCAGGTCGCCGCCACCCCGGAGTCGTACACGGGCCGGTTCCTCGCCAAGCTGCTGCCGACCACGTCCGTGGCCAGGGGAAGCAAGCCGGCGGCGGTGGCCAAACCCGATGTGCTGCCGGTGCGCAAGTCGGCGCAGAAGCAGGCCGTCAAGAAGGCGACGAAGAAGATCGCGAGATGATCGCCGACGGCGCCAGGCGATGCCTGTCGCGTGCGGCGATCAAGGTGCGCTGGGGAGACCTGAACGCATTCAACCACGTCAACCAAGCGACCTTTCTTTCTTACCTGGGGGAAGCGCGCCCAAGGTAGGAGGAAGCGCGCCTAAAATAGCTCTCCAACCTGCCGGGCATCAGCCTGAGCGACCGCATCGATCCGATGCTGGCCAACAGCAACGTCGACTACAGGCGGCCGATCCTGTGGCCCGACGACCTGATCGCCGAACTGTTCGTCGAACGCATCGGCGACAGCAGCCTGACCCCGGGCCATCGCTTGCTGTCGGCCGCGGACCAATCGCTGCTGTACGCGGACGGCAGCGTGGTGATGGTGTGGATCGGCACCGGTACCGGCGCCAGTGTCCCGCTGCCCGAGGCGATGCGCGCCGCCTGCTCCGCCGCCTGATCGACTGCGGCGGAACTACGGCGCGTTCCTGCGGACGGTGAGTTCGCCGCTGACCCGGCGGCCGTCCTGCAGCTCGAACTCCACCGTCACCTTCTCGCCTTCGGCCAAGGCCGTCTTGGGCTGCATCAGCATCAGGTGCAGGCCGCCGGGTTCGAGCACCGCCGTCCGCGCTGCGGCGATTTGGAGCCGCTCGACTTCTCGCATGCGGCTGACGTCGTTCTCGATACGGGTCTCATGCAGGGAAACCTCGCCGAACGCAGGGCTGCTGGCCGCCACCACCACGATCGGGGTCGGGCACGCGTTGAGCAGACGCCCGAATCCTGCCTTCATCGGCATCGCCACGGGCGAGAGCCTGATCCAGCCCTGCTCGAAACGCGGCAGGCATTGCGCGCCTTCGGCGCCAGCGGCGACGGCCGGGATCGCGACCAGCATGGCCAGCGCCAGCCACCGTTTGGGAAAAATCGGAATGTGCATGCGTCTATGATAGCGGCCCACGCCATCGGAGAGCACGCATGACCGCTGTTGTCGAGATCCTCGAGCACGGGCCCATTCGCGAGATCCGGCTGGCGCGCGCGCCGGTCAACGCGCTCAACACCGAACTTTGCCGCGCACTCGTCGCATCGCTGGACGCCGCGGTCGCCGAGGGCGTCCGCGGCATCGTTCTGTCCGGGCGCGAAAAGGTCTTTTCCGCCGGCATGGACGTGCCGCACCTGCTCGCGCACGGCGAGGACCGCCGCGCGCTGCTGGACAGCTGGCAGGCGTTCTTCGGCGTCGCCCGTACGCTGGCCGAATCGCGGGTGCCGGTGGCCGCGGCGCTCACCGGCCATTCCCCGGCCGGCGGCTGCGTATTGGCCCTGTGCTGCGACTACCGGATAATGGCGCGCAGCGTCGATGCATCGCGGCCCTACCTCATCGGCCTCAACGAGACCCAGGTGGGACTGGTCGCACCGGAGGGCATCCAGCAGCTGCTGCGCAGGCGGGTGGGCGCCGGTCGCGCCGAGCGCCTGCTGGTGTCGGGCGAACTGGTCGCGGCCGAACGCGCGCTGGAGATAGGCCTGGTCGATGAACTTGCCGACGGCAACGAAGTGGTCCCCAACGCGCTGGCATGGCTGCGGCGGTTGCTCGAGTTGCCGCAGCAGCCAATGCTGTTGACGCGTTCCATCGCGCGCGCCGATCTCATCGCCGCACTCGACGCGGACAATATCCAGATGGAGCGCTTCATCGAAGGCTGGTACTCGGCCGACAGCCAGAATGCGCTGCAGGCGATGGCGGCGCGGCTCAGGAAATAGTCATTCGCCGCGTGCCACCGGACGCGAGGCATCGTCGATCCAGCCGCTCCAGGAGCCGGCATAGACGCGCGCGCCGCACAGGCCGGCATGCTCGAACGCCAGCAGCAGGTGGCAGGCGGTGACCCCCGAGCCGCACATCAACACCGCATCGCGGGGCGCATGTCCGTGCAGCAAGGGCGCGAGCTGGTCACGCAGCTCGTCCGCCGGCTTGAATCTTCCTGCGCGCAGGTTGTGCGCGAATGGGCGGTTGACCGCGCCCGGCACGTGTCCGGCCACCGGATCGATAGGCTCCACCTCGCCGCGGTAGCGCTCGGGCGCACGCGCATCCAGCAACCATCCGCCGCGCTCCTGCAGACGCGCCAGCACTTCGTCCGCCTGCGCGATGCGCGCGCGATCGAAGCGGGCCGGATAGGGAGCGGTCGGCGCCTGGCGCGGGATCGCGGTGGTGGTCGGCAGCCCCTGCGCGCGCCACGCCTCCAGTCCGCCGTCCAGCACGGCCACGTTGTCGTGCCCCATCAGTTTCAGCAGCCACCACAATCGCGCGGCCGCCATGCTGCCGTCGCCGGCGTCGTACACGACCACCTGCTGTCGCGGATCGACGCCCCACCGGCCCAGCGCGTGCGCGAAACGCGGTTCGTCGGGAAGCGGATGACGCCCTTCCGCCGCTTTCGAAAGATCGGATAGATCCCGATCGAGATCGGCGTAGTGGGCGCCGGGAAGATGCCCTGCCCCGTACCCGCGACGTCCCGCGTCCGCGTCGGCCAAGGAAAAACGCGCATCGATCAGTCGCAGCGGTTCGTCCGCGGGCACGCGCGCCAGAGCTTCCGCCGAGACCAGCGTGGTCCAGTTCATGCCGAACCCGCCAGTTTTTGGCGCAGGTTGTAGAGGATGGCGGCGGTCGCGCCCCAGATGCGCTGGCCGGGCCAGTCGTACTCCAGCACCGCGCGCGCGCGGCCGCGGTATTGGACTTCCGTGCGGCGCAGGCTGGCCGGGGCCAGCAGGTAGTCCAGCGGCACTTCGAACGCCTCGGCGACCTCGGCCGGATCCGGCCGCGCGATGTAGCCCGGATCGATCGCCGCCACCACCGGCACCACGCGGAAACCGCTGATGGTGATGAAGGGATCGAGGTAGCCGAGCGGAAATACCTGCGCCGGCTGCAGCGCGATTTCCTCCTGGCTTTCCCGTAGCGCCGCCGCCGCCGCGTCGCTATCGCCGGACTCGATGCGTCCGCCCGGAAAGCCGACCTGTCCGCCGTGATGGCGCAGCCGCTCGTTGCGCAGGGTCAGCAGCACCTGTGTGCCCTGGGGACGCGGAACCAGGCCGACCAGCACGGCGGCTTCCATCTGCGGACCAGGAGGCAGCAGGTCGACCATGTCCTCCTGGTTCCAGGCCAACTCGCTCGGCAGCGCATGCAGCGGATGCAGGCTGCGAGCCAGGCGCGGGTACTCCGGCAGCATCGGGGCTGAGCTCTGACGGCCGCGTTCGCGTCCGGGCAGCACCTCTTCCATCAGGCGCAGGCGTTCGTAATCGTTCATCTGCGACCAGTGCGCGATTTCCGCCCTAGTTCTGAGGCAACCCTGGCACAGCCCATCGTCATTCAAGGTGCAGACGCCGATGCAGGGACTGAGCACGGCGCGAAAAGCGGTATTCATCGACTCGGGCACCTGCAGGACTTATCGCGCGATGCGTCCGGCAAAAAAGCGCCGGCACGAGGCCGGCGCAGTGTAGGTATCGCTTGAACTACACGACGGCCCATGCGCTGCGCATGGGCCGCGGACTCACTTGACGGTGACGAGCTTGACGTCGAAGACCACGGCCTGGTTCGGACCGACCGGCGACTGAGGAGTGTTGCCGTAAGCCTTCTCGGCCGGCAGCACCACTTCCCAGCGGGCGCCGGCGGGCATCTGCAGCAGCGCTTCGCGCAGGCCGACCAACGGGATCTCGCTGACCTTGATCTCCATCGGCGGCGGCGGCGCGGTCTGCCCCTGCTGCGGGCTGAAGGTGTCGACGAAGGTGCGACCGTCGCTGAGCGAGCCCTTGTACTGCAGGGTCACATTGCT
>DATHAV010000287.1:0-1715 GCA_035296505.1 Pseudoxanthomonas sp. | reverse complement strand
AATCGCCTTGGCCAAGGGCAAGCAGACCCACGACAAGCGCAACGCGGCCAAGGACCGCGACTGGGCGCGCGACAAGCAGCGCCTGATGCGCAGGCACAATCGCGACGCCTGAGCCGGCTCCGCCGCGCTGGCCGAACGCCTGCACCCACTGTCCTGATGATTGGAACGCATGGCAGGACTGCCCGCAGCGGCGCGCGCTGTGCATGCGCGTCAACCGCGATTTCAGTTCTGGGTCAGCATCTGCATCAGGTTCGGAATGCCGTGGCCCTGCATGTACGGGTCGCGGCCGATGTCGGTGCAGTTCTCCAGCACGATCCGCTTGACCCGGTCCGGGAAGCCGATGAATTCGCGGCGCACCGACAGGAATCCGGCGATGACGCCGGACACGTGCGGCGCGGCCATGCTGGTGCCGCTCATCTCCACCATCCAGGTGGAGCGGTCGGCCATGCGGTAGTCGTAGTGCGCCGAAACGATCTTCTCGCCCGGCGCCACCACGTCGGGCTTGCGGCGTCCGTCGGCGGTCGGCCCGCGCGAGGAAAAATACGACACCCCGTAGCTGTAGGGGTTGACCTTGTGCACCGAACCCACAGCGATCGCGTCCTCCAGGTTGGCCGGGTCGCCGATGGTCATGTCCATGTTGGCCGGATAGGCCTCGCCGTCGCCTTGAACCAGCCAGGCCAGGCCTTCGTTGCCTGCCGCCAGCACCACCACCACGCCCTGGCGCCACAGCCGCCGCAGCTCGTTGCACAGCGGGGTGAAGCCGCAGCCGTAGCTCTCGGCGTCGAAGTAGCCGCCAAGGCTCAGGTTGATGCCGTGGATCAGCAGTTCGCCGGCGTCGTCGTTGATCCTGGCCACCTGCTGCACGGCCTTGATGATCCACGAATCGCGGCCATTGCCGTCGTCCGCCAGCACCTTGAATCCGTACAGCTGCGTCTGCGGGGCCATGCCGCTGAATTCGATGCGTTTGCCGTCCTTGGACGCGCCCGCCATCGGTGCGCTGCACTGGCCCGAGATCACGCCGGCCACGTGGGTGCCGTGGCCGTTGCGGTCCAGGTGGGTGAACTTCCCGCCGTCGTCCTTGCGCGTGAGCTTGCGCGGCGGGCCCAGCACGGTGCAGTCCCACTGCGCCACCACCAGGTCGCGCGCGTCCTTGTCGTAGAAATGCGGGTGGCTGGCGGCGATGCCGGTATCCAGCACCGCCCAGCCGATGCGCGCGCCCGTAGCGCCGTATGCGGCATGCGCGGCGTCGGCCTGCACCACCCTGCGCGACTGGTCGATCAGCGCGCGTTTGCCGGCGTCGCGCCACAGACGCCTGAGGCCGAGGAACCGGTAGTCGTTGCGCAGCGACTCGATCTCGAAGCGCGTCAGCCGCCCCGACACGAAGCGCTGCAGATCCGACTCCAGCGCAATGGCCTGGTCCAGCTCGTTGCCGGCCAAGCCCGTGCTCGCCGCCGCCAGTTCACGGATGCGCGCCAGCAGCGCATCGCGCGCGCCGCTGCGGCTGCCCTCGCCCATCGGCAGCTTGTCCAGCTCCACCAGGACCTCGTGCCGATGCCGCGCATCGTGCCTTTCCAGCTGGTCCGACAGGTCCTTGATCAGGACCGTATTGGAAACCGGCTGATCGAACCCCACGCCGACCGCCTCGCGCACCCGCGCGCGCACCTTCGCATTGGCCAGGTAGCCGGAAGCCGAATGCGGGTTGCGCGGCGCGTCCA
>DATHAV010000286.1:0-3103 GCA_035296505.1 Pseudoxanthomonas sp. | reverse complement strand
GAAGACGACGAAGACGACTTGGACGAAGACCAGGACGACGACGGCAGCCTGCCCGGCCGCATGGGCGGAGGACTGGCGGGCGGATGAGTCTCTGGACGACTCGCGTCCGGCGGCACATCGGCGGGAGAGTTTTATCGCCCTGCTGAAACAGCCTGACATCGGCGTGTTCTAGAATCGCGCAGTCGCTATCCCAGAACCGAGCCGATGGGCCACCGCCACCGATCCTGTGCGTTTCCACGTGGGCACGCGCGCGGCATGCGCACATGATTACACTGGCGATCTTCGTCGCTGGGCTGGTGGCGCTCATCATTGGCGCATCACTGCTGGTGCGCGGCGCGTCCAAGCTCGCGGTGCGCCTTGGCCTGTCCCCATTGGTGGTGGGCTTGACGGTGGTGGCGTTCGGCACCAGCGCCCCGGAGATGGCGGTGACCACGGGCGCGGTGCTGGCGGGGCAGGACGGCTTAGCGGTAGGCAACGCGGTCGGCAGCAACATCTTCAACGTACTCTTCATCCTGGGACTGGCGGCGCTGCTGAAGCCGCTGACAGTGAACCGCCAGGTGATCCGGCAGGAAGTGCCGGTGATGATCGCTGGGGCCCTTCTGGTAATCGTGATGGGGCTCGACGGCGGCATAGGAGCCTTCGACACCGCCCTGCTGCTTGCACTGCTGGCCGGCTACACGGTAATCCTGGTGCAGCAATCGCGCCGGGAGGGCGTCAACAATGAGCAGGATCCGGCGCCGGATCCTGCGATCGCGCCTCAGGCTCGGTGGGACTCGCGCCTTCCAATGCAGTTGCTGTTGATTGCGGCAGGATTGGTGCTGCTGGTGGGCGGGTCCGATGCGCTGGTGTCTTCGGCAGTGGCATTCGCCCGCACGCTGGGCATGAGCGAAGTCGTAATCGGCCTGACCATCATTGCGGCGGGCACGTCGCTGCCGGAAGTCGCAGCCTCGATCGCGGCCACGCTCAAGGGCGAGCGCGATATCGCCGTAGGCAACGTGGTGGGGAGCTGCGTGTTCAACCTGTTCGGCGTGATCGGCGTGGGTGGCGCGGCGGCGCTGTTGGGTTCGGGGGAAGCGCTACCGCTGCCGCCCGGACTGATGCGGTTCGACCTGTGGGTGATGCTTGCCGCGCAGGTGGCATGCCTGCCGATATTCTTCACCGGCCGCGAAATCGCGCGTTGGGAGGGTGCGCTGTTCCTCGGTTATTACCTGGCTTACACCGCCTATCTGGTTCTGGCCGTGGGCCGCTACCAGGGCGCGCAGGTGCTGGCCGACGCCATGCTGGGCTTCGTCATCCCGCTGACCATCGTGACCCTGGCCGTTACCCTGATGCGGCCAGCGCGCTAGCGAGCATTGCCACATAGGCTGCGTTGCGCAGTTGAAGCCGCGCATCCGCTCGCCTTGCTTTCACGGCGCGCCTCGTACGTCTTCCGCTGCCGCCACATGCATGGGAGACACCACATGATCAGCAGCAACGAACGCAGTCCGGACCAGGACCAGCCGCCGCAGGCCGGAGCCGGATTCACCGACGATGGGCGCGATGCCACAGGTGCACCCACTGGCGAACGCGCCGGCGACGCCAGCGCCGAAGGCCAGCGTGGCGAGCCTCGTCAGGACGAGTCGGCCACTCAAGGCGGTGAAGGCACCGAGTCCGAGCCTGCAGACGAATCCGACGAGAATCGTGATTCTGGTGCCCAAGGCGGAGGATTGTCGGGCGCTTGAAGACCGGGCACCGACATTCGATCGCCATGAGTGGAGCAGTGCGTCGCACCGCAGTAGGAATTACCTGATCCGGCTCCCATTATGATTCTTGTCAATCCTGACTTCGTAGGCTTGAACGCCCCGCGCTCGAGTCATCGCGACTGCGCATGATCCTGGGAATGGCGCCGACCACCGCCAATGCGATCAAAGCGGTGGCGATGGCCATGGCTTCCATGCCCACGCCTGCGGCCATGCCGATAGCCGAGGTCATCCGGATCCCTGCCGCAGTGGTGAGCCCTTCTACCGGTTCGGCGTGATCCATCTTGATGATTGCGCCGGCGCCCAGGACTCCAATAGCCGATACGATGCCCCTGCATTACCCGTGTTACCGCCTCGGAGCCGATGTCGGCCACTAGTGGCGCCATCACGAACAGGGTCCGACCTATCGGCACCAGGAGGTGCGTTTCAGGCCTGCTGCGCGGCCCTTGTGCCCCGCTCCATCCCAGCGCTCCGCCCAGTGTCGCGGCCATCAGCAGCCGCACTAGTATCACCGTCATCACTTTTACGCCGGCAATGCGAACTCGTTGGCCAAGGCCGGCATGATCTGCCGGTTGACGCTCATCGACAGTGCCTCGCTAGAGGGGCGGAGTACCCGGGGCGAAGGGGGCGGACACAGCGCCATGTCGTGCAGCCTTGGCATCGCGACCGGATAATCACGTGTGCTGCCAAAGTGTCGGTAGCCCCGGTGGCCCAGCGGGTCGCACCGGATTAACGTGGCTTCTTCCACGCTCAGGATTCGGGCGGCCAGCGTCGCCCACGTCCGAGGAGCGCAAGATGAAATACAAACGACTGGACCTGTCCGAAGGATTCCGCACGGTATTCAGCGTTCGCCAAGTGCAGGCCGCTGAAATGGTGATCGCGCCGGGCGACAGCGAAGGCGGCCCCGACAACCGCCATCGTGGCGCGGATCAGTGGCTGTACGTGGTCTCCGGTAGCGGGCTTGCGGTGGTCGACGGCAGCGAGCAGCCGCTCTCGCCCGGCAGCCTGCTCGCCATCGAGCACGGCGAGGCCCACGAGATCCGCAATACCGGCAGCGAACCGCTGAAGACCGTCAACTTCTACCATCCGCCAGCCTACGACAGCGACGGAGAGCCGCTGCCTGCGGGAGAGGGGTAGGTATAGCGGAAGGGAACTGCGCGGCGCGGTACAGGCATCTTCGGTGCAGGCTTGGGTACCCGGGTGCCGAAAGTATCCGTTGTCGTTTTCCCGGCGGCCGCGCGATCCATCCAGACTTGAAGCGCTACGTGCAGAGCAGGATTGGAAGCCTCAAATCCAAACTTTCTCGCGCTGACGGCGGCTCAACTGGAGCCTGTAGGAAGCCCTGGCAATTGACTCAGAAAGTT
>DATHAV010000285.1:0-7840 GCA_035296505.1 Pseudoxanthomonas sp. | reverse complement strand
GCCAGCTGGATGCGCTGGATCTCGTTGAGGGTCTTGGAGCC
This sequence comes from Pseudoxanthomonas sp., assembly GCA_035296505.1. Lineage (GTDB taxonomy): Bacteria > Pseudomonadota > Gammaproteobacteria > Xanthomonadales > Xanthomonadaceae > Pseudoxanthomonas_A. Next base: position 7,799 of record DATHAV010000285.1, on the reverse strand, counting down.
GGGCGACCAGTCCGGGCCGATCCACACGCCGCTGGTCAGCGGCTGAACCGGCTTGCGCGAACGCGCCCATGCGAAGGTCTTGGGCAGCAGCTCCTCGATGCGCGCGCGCTCCTGCTCCAGCTGGTCGTCGTTGTAGCTGCCGCCGCCCGGATTGTCCGGCTCGTTCCACAGGTCCCAGGCGAGGACGCGCTCGTCGTTGGCGAAGGCGCCGACGATGCCTTCGACGTAGCTGCGGAAGTGCGCATCGTTGCTGCGATCCACCAGGTCGCGGCGACCCGGGCTTTGCATCCATCCCGAGTTGTGCACGCCTGGAATGGGCCGGTACTGGGGGCCCAGCTCCGGGTCGGGATTCCAGCAGCTGTCGAACAGCACCAGCATCGGCCGGATGCCGTGCTTGGCGGCGATGTCCAGGAACTGGTCGACACGGCGAATCAATCCCTTGGGATCCTGGCGCCACAGCAGGTCGTGCAGGTACACGCGCATGGTATTCATGCCGAACTTCTGCTTGGCCCAGCCCAGCTCGCGGTCGATGGTCGCCGGATCGAAGGTTTCGGCCTGGAACATCTCCAGCTGGTTGATGGCGTTGGAGGTCGTGTAGTTGGCGCCCACCAGCCACGGCTGGCGCGCGTACCAGTCGTTGGCCCGCTGTGCGCTCCAGCGGTCGGAGACCCCGGCCACGGCGGCCGCCTCCTGGCTGGAAAGCGCCTGCACAGGCGCCTGCGCGAACGACTGCGGGGCCAGTGCGCCGCCGGTGAGCAGGCAGGCGACCGCGGCCAGCTTGATCAGTGAGTGCTTTGTGACAGCGTGCTTCATGACAACGTGCTTCATCAGGGCGTGGGGCATTGCGTGCTCCGGCAGGTACGATCAGGCCGCGCGCTTTAGGGCGCGCGATTGGAAAAGCGAAGGACGATGAGGTTGCGGTATTCCTGGCCCGGATCCAGGCGCACCGACCCGAACGCGGGCTGGTTCGGCGTGTCCGGGAACATCTGCGGCTCCAGCACGATCGAATCGCCCTGCCGGTACAGCTTCCCGGCCTTGCCGACGACGGTCGCGTCCATGAAGTTGCCGGAGTAGAACTGCAGTCCCGGCTGGTCGGAGATCATCTCCATTACGCGGCCGGACTTGGGGTCCTCCAAGCGCGCCACCATGCGCGGCTTGGCGCTGCGCTCGCGGCTGATCACCCAGTTGTGGTCATAGCCGCGGCCGAACACGATCTGTTCGTCGCTGGCGTCGCGCACGCGTGCCCCGACCGCGGTCGGCGTACGAAAGTCGAACACGGTGTCTTCGACCTTGCGGAACTCGCCGGTGGGAATGGCGGTGGCGTCGGTCGGCAGGTATTCCTCGGCCGGAATGGTCAGCAGGTGGTCCATGGCGCCGTCGGCGTCGCCTTCGCCCGCCAGGTTCCAGTAGGCGTGGTTGGAGATGTTGACCACGGTCGGCGTATCGGTCCTGGCGCGATAGTCGATCGACAGCGCGTTGGACTCGTCCAGCGAATAGGTGGCCGTGGCGGTGAGCGTGCCCGGATATCCCTGGTCTCCAGCCGGGCTCACGTAGCGCAGGGTCACGCGCGGCGTCCGCCCGCCGCGCGCCTCGACGATTTCCCAGAGCACCTTGTCGAAGCCCCGGGTTCCGCCGTGCAGCGAATTGGGACCGTTGTTGACCGGGGTCTCGTAGGTCTTGCCGTCGAGAACGAAGCGGCCGCCCGCGATGCGATTGGCGACGCGGCCCACGGTGGCGCCGAAATACTCCGGCTTGGCCAGATACCCCGCCAGCGAGGGATAGCCCAAGGCCACATCCGCGACGTTGCCCTTGGCGTCGGGCACGCTGAGCGACTGGATCGACGCCCCCAAGGCGATGATGCGCACGGACATGCCCTTGGCGTTGGTGAGCGTCACGCTCTCGACCGCGCGCCCGTCGGGCATGCTCCCGAAGGAGGCGCGGGTAGCGTCCCCCGCCGCGGCCGGCGCCGCCGCGAAGGCCATGGCGACCAGCGCCGCGCCGCCCATAGCCAGGATTGTTCCAGTAAACATCCATCCTCCCGAATTTGCGTAAACGGCGGAATGCCGGGCTTTACGCTATTAGTATGACAATATGACTAAACGCTAACCTCCGTGAAGATCGCGTGTAATGAACGGTCGATTTCCTGGCATCGTCACGCCGGCAGGTGCCCACAGACTCCTGCCCGGACATCCGTATTAAATTGCGTATTTGAATTGGCGTTGATCTACGGGCGTAGCTGCCATGTGCGGGTACGGCACGATCAACGCGCCCATGGCGCATTGTCGCGGCGGCATCGAGTGGCGTGACGCAATCGATCCGCCGCGGATGTTTCGCCACGGCCTGCGCCGCCCAACTGCCGCAATCAGCCGTGCCGAAGCTTCAGGACCAGGATCAGCGCCGTGAGCACGACCGTGAGCGCATTGGCCAGCACCACGGGCATGGAATCGATCGCCAGGCCGTAGATCAGCCAGCACGTCGCGCCGGTCGTGAACAGGGCGTAGGTGCCGGCGGAGATGTTCTTGGTGTCGCGGGTGCGCAGGGTGCGCAAGGCCTGCGGCGCGAACGCCACGGAAGTCAATACGGCGGCGAGGTAGCCGAGAAGTTCGATCTGCATGGGTGGTCGGTCCGTGAGGGGAGATGCGCGGTACGGCGAGCGCGCAGGCGTCGGTGCTTGCTTCTCGCCGCCAATAAGCGGAGGCACGGTATACACAATCCGCCTGCGCGTCGTCGTGAACATACGGCGACTTCATCGCAATCGCTTGCGATTGGCGCGGCGGCAGCGCTCCTGATCTTTGCGCTGTCCGGCAGCATTGGTCCAGCGCACCTCATGCCAACCGACCAAAAAAGCGCGAATAGTCGGACTGGCAGCGATGGTGGCCGGAACGGCGCTGTACTTAGCTGTGGATGCGGAAACCACGCCAGGATCGGCGCAGGCGCCGCTCAGGGGCGTCAAAGCGCTCCGCGTCGCTTCTTTATGACTGTCGGGGGAGCCTCGGACTCATCGCCCATGCGCGACATGGAAGTGAGGGTTAGCTGTCGTAGTAACCCGCTCTTGCGCGCATATCGGTATTGCTTGGCCTACGACGCGTGGTGACCGTGCGCGTGGCCGCCGGCATAGCCGCGCAGCTCGGCATAGCGCTCGCGCTGCGTCCGCGTCAGCAGCGCGGTCTGCTGTACGTGCGCCTGCAGGTGGACGCCACGCAAGGCAGCCTGCAGCGAACCGATCCGCGACAGCGCCTGATCGACGGCGGCCGCTCCGGCCCGCTCCGATGCGAACAGCAGGTCCAGCGCACGCTCCGCCTCGATCAGCTCCTGCCCCAGCGCCTGCGCCCTTGCGCGCATCCGTTCGAAAATCGCCTGGGTGGCTTCGCGCTGCGCCGGATCCAGCGCAAGCGCCTCGGCATGCTCGAGCACGTGCATCGGGCCGGGATAGCCGTTGAGTTCCGCCGCTTTGGCCAGGCCCATGCCGCGGCCAGCCGCAAGATCGGCGATCTCGCGCTCCGAAAGCGCCTTGATGGCTCGATGCTGTTCTCCGGCGTAGGGCGCCGGGACCGGCATTCCGGAGTCCGCGGCGAGCAGGGCCGCCAGGGTGAGCGCGATCAACGGCATGAGTGTCTCCATGAGATAAACCGCCGACAGTCTAGCCTGCCGAAGAAGACAACGGCGCTACACCTGCGCGGTCTTCCACCTGCCGCGCGAGAACAGCCACAGGGTGAACAGCCCGACCGACGTCTCCGATACGAACACGCCCCAGAACACCCCGGTATGCTGCAGATCCAGCCCGGTGGCCAGCCACCACGACAGCGGGATCTGGATCAGCCAGAAGAACACCAGGTTGATCTTGGTCGGGGTGACGGTGTCGCCGGCCCCGTTGAAGGCCTGCACCGCCACCATCCACCAGCCGTAGACGAAGAACGAGTACGACAGGATGCGCAGCCACTCGCCGCCGATGGCGATCACCTGCGGATCCTGCGAGAAGATCGCGATCAGCCGGTCGTGGAACGCGAAGAACAGCACCGACACGCACACGGTGAAGGCCATGTTGTACCAGCCGATGCGCCACACCGCCGACTCGGCGCGGCCGGGCTCGCCGGCCCCCAGGTTCTGCCCGACCAAGGTGGCCGCGGCATTGGACATGCCCCAGGCCGGCATCAGGGTGAACATCATGATGCGGATGGCGATGGTGGCCGCGGCCACCGCCTCGCTGCCCAGCTCGGCCAGGATCCGCATCAGGAAGATCCACGCGGTCATGGCCACGATCATCTGGCCGATGCCGCCCAGCGAGGTGCGCACCACGTTGAGCAGGATCGCGCCGTTCCACACCAGCTGCGAGGCCGCGACGCGGATGTGCTTGCCGCCGCGGAACAGGATCCACAGCTGCATCGCCACGCCCACGCCGCGGCCGATGTTGGTGGCGATGGCCGCGCCCTCGATGCCCATCGCCGGGATCGGCCCCCAGCCGAAGATCAGGATCGGGTCCAGCGCGATGTTCAGCCCGTTGGCGACGCACAGCACGCGCATGGCGATGGCCGCATCGCCGGCGCCGCGGTAGACCGCGTTGATCACGAACAGCAGCATGATCACGGCGTTGCCGCCCAGCATCCACTGCGTGTAGCGGTAGCCGTGCTCCAGGCTCCAGACGTCCGCCCCCATGAGCCGCAGCAAGTCCTGCGCGTAGACGATGCCGATCACCGACACCGGCAGCGACACCAGCACCGCCAGCGCGATCGCCTGTACCGCGGTCACCGCCGCCTCCTGGCGCTTGTCCTCGCCGATGCGCCGTGCGATCACCGCGGTGACCGCCATGGCCAGGCCCATGGCCACCGCGTAGAGCAGGAACAGGAAGGTCTCGGTCAGTCCGACCGTGGCCACCGCCGACGCTCCCAATTTGCCGACGAAATAGATGTCGACCACCGCGAAGGTCGATTCCAGCACCAGCTCCAGCACCATCGGCACCGACAGCAGGAACACCGCCTTGCGCAGCGGGATCTTCGTGTAGTCCGCATTGGTGCCGCGGATGGCGTCGCGCAGTCCGGACCACAGCGAGCCCGCGGGCACCTCGGCTGCCGGCGCGCGATCGCCCGCCTCGGCCGTGGGAGGAAGTTCAGTGCTCATGGACAGCGGTGCCTGTGCGCAAAGGCGCGATGGTAGCGCCACCCGCTACTTCGGGACCATCCACGGCTTGATGATGCTCGATGCACTGGCCGATACACCGCAGCGCAGAGGGCGATCGCGCAGGGCGTCAGGGCACTGGGTGCTAGCCATGTAATCCGCTGATCGGTGCATAAAGTGGCGCTGGACTCTCCGCAGCACGATGCACCGGCGCAGGCCGAGGGGCCGACGGATCATTCCCGAGGAACTCATCGGTACCGGAAGTATCGACGGTCTCGCAGCGAACTTACCTCCAGGTGATCGCAGGCTGCGGGGTCGCGAGCGAAAGGAGCTTGGATTTCCATTTCCAAATTACCGAGCGGCGGTGTCCTGTAAACTTGCGTCAGGCACATCAGGGACAGCGCGTGGACCCGACCTCATCCGGAAGCCGCGACCTGCGCCCGCTTCCATACCACCTGCGCACGGTGGAATACCTCAAGAACAACGAGCCCGAGGTCTGGTCCTGGGCCAGCTCCCAAAAGGTACGCGCCGAGCATATCGAGGCCGTCCGGGCGGACCTGCTGCGCAATACCTACCGGGTCGAGCCCAATGCCCACCCCGAGATACACGCGACGATGCTGGAGGCGATGCGGCGCCTGGGCATCGATGCGCCGGCCGCCCTGTATCAAGCCGGCGGCCAGGAGATGAACGCTTCCCTGGTGTTCGTACCGGGGGAGATCCACGTGGTGGTGCTGGGTCCGATGTTCGAACGGCTGTCCACTGAGGAATGCCTGGCCCTGTTCGGCCATGAACTCGCCCACTACCTGCTGTGGTCTCGCGACGACGGCGATTTCCATGTGGCCGACCGCATCCTCAACGATGCGCTCGCCTCGCGGCAGGCGGCTCCCAGTCACCGTGAAACCTTGCGCCGGTATTCCCTGCACACCGAGTTGTTCGCGGACCGCGGCGGCGCGCTCGCCGCAAACGACCTTGCGCCGGCCGTTGCTACGTTGGTGAAGGTAGAAACCGGCGTCGCCAGCCCCGACGCAGCCGCGTATCTCCGGCAGGCGGCTGAAATCGATGCCCGGGAAAACCACGCCAGCAGCGCCATGACGCACCCGGAGACCTTCGTGCGCGCACGGGCGCTCGAACTATGGTGGCAGGGCGCGGAGCGCCTGGATGAGTGGATCGACGCCAAACTGCATGGACCGCTCTCGCTGGAAGCGCTCGACCTGACGGGACAGGTGCGCCTGCAGTCCATGACCCGCGGCTTCGTCGCCCACTTCCTGGCCGACCGGGCGCTGCACAGCGATCTGGTGCTCAACCAGGCGCGCGGATTCTTCCCCGACTGGTCGCCGGACGAACCCGCGCTACCGCTGGCCGATCTCCAGACAGAACGAGCCGACGACAGCGTGCGCGGCTACTTAAACGCGGTGATGCTGGACTTGGCGCTGGTGGATCCGGACGTGCAGGACGCAGCCCTATTGCGCGCGGCCACCATCGCTCGCGACCTAGGCAGCCTCGATGCCCTGCAGGCGAACCTCAGGCGCGATGCGGGCTTCGGCAAGCGCGAACTGGACAAGCTCAAGAAAAGCTTGGGCCCGATGCAGGTGGAAGCGTGAACGCGCCCGTCGATGCTGCGGCGCAGCCCGCTACGCTCGCATCCCTGATCGGTGCACAGGGCGGTGCCGCGCTTTCCACGGACGATGTGCTGGTGCTGGTGCTGCCGCTGTTCGAGGAGGTCGCGTCGCTGCATGCCCAGGGGCGCGTGGCTGCACTGGATGTAGGCCAGATCGTGTTGAGCGAGTCCGGCGGGCTGCGCCTGCACCATCCCGAAGGCCGTCCTGCGTCGATCGATATGGCCGCCGTGCACCGGGTGCAGCCGCACCCCGCATCGGGGATGAACATCGTGGGCGAACTGCGCCGGTCGCACGAAGCCGACGGGCTCGAACGCCTCGACGACATCCACGTCCAGCCCGACCCCGCGGCGCCGATCGAGCGCCCGGTGTACCTGCCCGGCTTCCGCAGCTGGGAGATCCAGCTCGGCCACCATGACGAAATCACCGATGTCTTCCGCCTCGGCCTGGTGCTGGCCGCGCTCGCGTGCGGCCTGCCCGAGCCCGCTGCCTCAGCGCTTCGAGGCCGGTGCGGCCCCCGTGGCCGGCCCCCGCTACGCAAGGATGGCGGCTGCCGCCGAGGAAGCCGACAAGCTCGGCTACTCGCTGCAGGAGTCGGAGGGCCACCGGTACGCGTGGGATTTGGATCTCACGCAGGTGACGCTGGCCAACTTCAACTACAAGAAGATGTCGCTGGTGCGCGATTACACGCAGCTGATCGAAGAGCCGGCGGCCAATCCCGGGTTCGATCGCGTGTTCTCCATCGAGCCGCGCGAAGTGGACGCCGCGGCGCCCGCGCCAGTACCCCTGGCGGAGCGCTGGAACGTGATCGCCTCCGACGCGACCCAGAACGCAGCCGTCGCCCTGGCCCGCACCCAGCGCAGTTTCATCATCCAGGGCCCCCCGGGCACGGGCAAGTCGCAAACCATTACCAACCTCATCGCCGATTACGCGGGCCGCGGCCAGCGCGTGCTGTTCGTGTGCGAGAAGCGCGCGGCGCTGGATGTGGTGTTCCATCGCCTCAGGCAAAGCGGGCTGGACGATCTGTGCTGCCTGATCCACGATTCGCAGTCGGACAAGAAAGCCTTCATT
>DATHAV010000284.1:0-5057 GCA_035296505.1 Pseudoxanthomonas sp. | reverse complement strand
GTGACCATGGTGCTGGCGCCGCCCTGCTCGCTGTACCAGCTGTAGAGCTGGGTGATGTGGAAGCGCTCGCGGTTCCGGTTGAGGTAATCCTCCACGCGGACCACTTCCTCGAGCATCTGGTTCTTCGAATAGCTGCCCTGCCACTGGTAGTAGATCTGGGCCTCGCCGCCCGAGCCGCCGCCGAACATGTCGAACTTGGTTTTCATCATCGGCACGACGCTCACGCCGATGATCAGCAGGATCCCCAGAACGCTCCAGCCGCGATGCTCCAGGGTCCAGCGCAGGATGCGTCCATAGCCGCTCTGCATGCGCGGGATCAGCCCGGTGGTGCTGCGGGCGGCGGGCGGCGTCTTCATGCGCGCCGACAGCATCGGGATCAGGCTGACCGCCACCAGCCACGAGGCCAGCAGCGACACCGAGATGGTGATCGCGATCTGGGCCATGAAGATGCTGACCTGGTTGGTCTCTCCCAGCAGGTTGGGCAGGAACACGATGCAGTGCGAAAGCGTGCCGGCCGACAGCGCGATGGCCACATTGCGAGTGCCCAGCAGCGAGGCCAGCCGCGGCTTGCCCGGCATGCGCTCGCGCTCCTGGTAGATGCTCTCGACCACGACCACCGCATTGTCGACCAGCATGCCGACCGCCAGCAGCAGGCCCATCAGCGTGAGGATGTTGAGCGTGACCCCGGCGAAGTACATGAAGCCGAGCGTCATCACGAAGCAGATCGGAATGGCCAGCGTGACCATGGCCGTGGACGGCCAGTGGCGCAGGAAGAAGAACAGCACCGCGATCGAAAGCAGCAGGCCGATGCCGCCGGCCTCCGCCAGCTCCAGCAGCGAACTGGTCACTTCCTCGCCCTGGTTCTGGATCACCTTGACGTCGATGTCGCTGAGGCTGGGTTCCTTGCGGATTTCCTCGATCTCGGCCAGTACCGCGCTGGAGACTTCCACCAGGTTGGCGTTGCGTTCCTTGAAGATGTCCAGGCCGACCGCGGCGCGTCCGTCCAGGCGCCTGCCGTAGTCCATGCGCGACGGCTTCAGACGGACGTCGGCCACGTCGCCCAGGCGCAGGCCGCTGGCGTTGAGCACCAGGTCGCGCAGCTGCTGCAGGTCGTCGAGCTCGCCCACCGGCTGCAGGCGCAGGCGTTGGCCGCCGTCCTCGATCTGGCCCGCGGACACCGAAAAGTTGGCCGCGCGCAGGCGCTCGTTGAGCTGGGACAGGTCGAGGTCGTGCGCAGTCAGCCGGCTGGGGTCGATCGCGATTTCCACCTCGTTGGGCGGCGCGCCGCTGACTTCCACCCGCGCGACGCCGGGGATGCGCTCGATGCGCCGCTTCATCTCGCGGTCGATCAGGTCGTAGGCGTTGGTGAGGTCGGTGTCGCCGGCCAGGCGTACCCGCAGCACCGGCTGGTCGGCGGTGGAGAACTTGAACACGAAATAGCGCTGGAAATCCTCCGGGAGTTCCTCGCCGATCGCGTCCATGCGCTCGCGCGCGTCGGAGGCGGCGATCGCGATATCGCGGTCCCAGTCGGAGAACTCGATGAATATGCTGGCGCCGTCGGCGCGCGCCTGGCCCTGCATGCGCTTGATCCCGGTCATCGTGGCCAGCGCTTCCTCGGCCGGCCGCAGCACCGTGCGTTCGACCTCCTCCGGCGTGGAGCCCGAGTACGGCAGCTGCACGGCCAGGAACGGCGGCGACACGTCCGGCAGCGCTTCCAGCGGCAGCCGCAGCGAGGCGATCAGCCCGATCGCCACGAGCGACACGAAGCACATGATCGTGGTGATCGGTCGCTTGATGCTGAACTCGGAAACGTTCATGCGCGCTCCACCGCGGCGCCGTCCAATTCATCGTCGCCGTCGTCCACCGACTCGGCCTTGGCGCGCGCACGGCGGCCGCGCTCCAGGTAGTACGCGTCGCCGCGGCGGTCCAGCACGTTGTAGACCACCGGGATCACGAACAGGGTCAGCAGCGTGGACACCAGCAGTCCGCCGATCACGGTGATCGCCATCGGCGCGCGCACCTCGGCGCCATCGCCGGTGGCCAGCGCCAGCGGCAGGAAGCCGAACAGCGTGCACAGCGTGGTCATGACGATCGGGCGCAGGCGCGAGCGGGCCCCTTCGACCAGCGCCTCGACCTTGGCCACACCGGCCTCGCGCAGCTGGTTGACCTTGTCGATCAGGATGATGGCGTTCTTGGTCACCAGCCCCACCATCAGGATCAGGCCGATGAACACCACCACCGAGATCGAGTTGCCGGTGAGCAGCAGCGCCAGCACCGCGCCCACCAGCGCCAGCGGGATGGTGAAGAGGATCACGAACGGATGCAGCAGCGATTCGAACTGCGATGCCATCACCAGGTACACCAGGAAGATCGCCAGTCCGAACGCGAACACCAGCGAGCGCACCGAATCGGCGAGTTCCTCGCCCTGGCCGCCGATGTGCAGCCCGACGCCGGGACCGAGCGGATTCTCGGCCACCATCCGCTGCACTTCCTCCACCGCGGTGCCCAGGTCGATATCGCGCAGGTTGGCCGACACCACGGCCACGCGCACCTGGTCGGCGCGGCGGATCTCGCTGGGGCCGGTGGTCGCGACCACGTCGGCCACCGACTCCAGGCGGACCGCCCGTGCGCTGCCCGGGTTGACGATCATCTGGCGGATGTCGGCCACCGAGGCCCGGTCCGATTCCTGCGCGCGCACCAGCACATCGATCTTGCGATCGCGGAAGCTGTAGCGGGTCGCCACTTCGCCGCGCACCTTCTTGACCACCACGTCGGCGATCTGGCGCGTGGTCAGGCCGAGCGCGCCGGCCCGCTCCTGGTCGAAGCGGATCTGGATCTCGGGGAAGCCCTGTTCCACCGTGGACTTGACGTCGGCGTAGTGCGGGTTGCCGCGCAGCAGCGCCGCCATCTTCTGGCCGGCCTGTTCCAGGCTCGCGAGGTCCTGCCCGCGCAGCTCGATCTCCAGCGGCGTGGAAAAGCTGAAGAGCTGCGGGCGGGTGAAGTCCACCTGGGTGCCGGGGCTGCGGGCGATGCTCTGGCGCATGCGCTCGGACTGCTCGGCCTCGAACTCCTTGCCGCCGCCGCCGCTCATGACCACGGTCAGCTTGCCGATGTTCTCGCCGCTTTCGGTCGGATTCGCATCGAGCCGCGTACCGCTGCCGCTGACGCCGTACAGCGACTCGATGCCCTCGTCGTTGGCGTGCGCGACCTGCAGCTCGCGCACCACCCGGTCGGTCTCGCGCAGCGGCGTGCCGGGCGGCAGCTTGACCGTCATCTCGAAGCGGTCCTGCGCCAGCTGCGGGATCAGGTCGGTGCCCAGCGTCGGCACCACCAGCAGGGCGGCGACAAAGGCGATCGCCGCCACCGCCAGCACCCCGCCGGGCCTGGCCAGCGCGCCGGGCAGCAGCCTCAGGTAGCCGCGCTCGGCGCGGCCGTAAGGCGACATCGCCACGTCGCTGAGCTTGCCCATCACCGGCGACACCACCCTGGCCAGGAGGCGCCAGGCGCGGATGAATATCCAGGCGACCCCGAACACCACGCCGCGCGCCGCCGCGCCGATGCCGCGCCCGGTCGCCGCCACCGGGCGCTTGAGCTTCGAATCGGGACGCCACTGCGGGTGCGCCGGCTCTTCGGGGAACGCCATCGGCGCCCGGCCCTTCCACGCCGACAGCATCGGGATCAGGGTCATCGCCACCACCAGCGACACGCCGATGGCGATCGCCACGGTCAGCGCCTGGTCGCGGAACAGCTGCCCGGCGATGCCTTCGACGAACACCAGCGGCAGGAACACCGCGATCGTGGTCAAGGTCGAGGCGACCACCGCCATGCCGACCTCGCGGGTGCCGACGATCGCCGCTTCGAGCACGCCCAGCCCGCGTTCGCGCGCCTTGGCGATGCTTTCCAGCACCACGATCGAATCGTCCACCACCAGGCCGGTGGCCAGCGCCAGGCCGCCCAGCGACATCACGTTGAGGCTCAGGCCCAGCTGGTCCATGAAGAAGAAAGTGGTGACGATCGAGACCGGCAGCGACAGGCCCACCACCAGCGTGCTCCAGCCGCTGCGCAGGAACAGGAAGATGACCAGGATCGCCAGCACGCCGCCGATCACCGCGTCCTTCTTGACGTCCGAGATCGCGCTGCGGATGAACTTGGACTGGTCGTCGACGATGGTCAGCTCGACCTCGTCGGGAAGCTGCGACTTCAGGGCCTCGAGCCTGGCCTGGATGGCGTCGGCCGTGGACACGGTATTGGCGTCGCCCTCCTTGTAGATCGCCAGCTCGACGGCTTCGCGCCCGGCCAGGCGGATGATGGCCTCGCGCTCCTTGAAACCCTGACTGACCTGGGCCACGTCGCGCAGCCGCACCGGCATGCCGCCGGCGACGGTGGTTCCCGAACCGGACGACGCGCTCTGCACCGAGGCCGCGGCCGCCATGGCCGCCGCCGAGCCGGTGGAAGCCGCGATGGCCGCCATCTGCTGCGCCGCGCTTTCGGCTTGGCCGCCGCCGCCGCTCTGGGTGGTGATCAGCATGTTGCCGATTTCTTCGACGCTGGCGAACTGGTTCACCGTGCGCACCAGGAAGCGCTGCGAGCCCTGCTCCAGGCGCCCGCCGGAGAGATTGATGTTCTCCTGCTGCAGGCGGCTGATGACCGTTTCGATCGGCAGGTTGAGCTGGGCCAGGCGCTGCTGGTCGATGTCGACGTGGATCTCGTCCTCCAGGCCGCCGCCGACCTTGACCGCGGCCACGCCGGGCACCGGCTCCAGGCGCTTCTTCAGGTCGTCGTCGGCGTAGCGGCGCAGCGCGTTGAGCTGGCGCAGGCTGTCGCCCTCACCGGCCGCCTCCCCCTTGGCCGACAGCACCAGGCGCATGATCGGCTCGGTGGAGGGATTGAAGCGCAGCAGCACCGGCGCTTCGGCCTCAAGCGGCAGCTGCAGCACTTCCATCTTGTCGCGCACTTCCAGGCTGGCCTGGTCCATGTCGGTGCCCCAGGCGAACTCCAGCACCACGTCGCTCTGTCCGGTGCGCGAGATCGACTTGAGCTTGCGCAGCCCCTTGACC
>DATHAV010000283.1:0-2005 GCA_035296505.1 Pseudoxanthomonas sp. | reverse complement strand
ACCGATCAGGGGCATCGCGACCCGCACCAGGAACTCGTACCGGCCCACCCATTCGCGCTCGCGGCAGCGCACCCGCGAGAACAGGAACGAAGGCAGCCGCACCAGGCCCAGCAGCCACGCCCGGCGCACCCGCCAGTGGATTTCGTTGCCGAGCACCCGCAGCTCGAACTCGAATTCCATGGCGCCCAGACGCTCGCCCAGCCACAGGTCGCGCGGGAACAGCCGCGACGGCATGCGGTGGCCGCCGAAGTCGCGGTTCCAGCGCTCGCCGTGGCGCTCGGTCACCAGTTCCAGTTCCACCGGCACGCGCGGCGCGGCCGGCGGCAGGCGGGTCGCCCGGGCCAGCAGCGGCACCAGCCAGTGCGGCCCGCGCTCGATGGCGGCGACGCCGGCGAACACCTGCGAACCACAAACGCCGTGCAGCGCGCGCACCGCCGGGGGAAGCGCGTGGAAGTCCGCGCCCAGCACGCGCTGGAACAGCGGCGGATTCACGCCTGACGCCACACCAGCGTGGCCATGCGCCCGGTGCGGGCGTCGCGGCGGTGCGAGTAGAAGCGCTGCGGATCGGAGATCGTGCACAGGCCGCCGCCGTGCACGCGCTCGACGCCGGCAGCGGCCAGGCGCTGGCGCGCGAGCGCGTACAGGTCCACGCGCCAGTAGCCGGGACGCGTGGCGGCGAAGGCGGCCGCAGCGCGCGGATCGTGCGCTACGAATGCTTCAAACACGTCCGCGCTCACTTCGTACGCCTGCGGCCCGGCCGCCGGACCGAGCCAGGCGATCAGGTCCTTAGCGGGCGCATGCATCGCCGCGACCGTCTGTTCCAGCACGCCCGCCGCCAGCCCGCGCCAGCCGGCGTGCGCGGCGCCCACTTCGCCGCCGTCCTCCGCCGCCAGCACCACCGGCAGGCAGTCGGCGCTGAGGATCGCCAGCACCACGCCGGGGGCTGAAGTGACCGACGCGTCGGCTTCGGGCTCCGCGACCGCGCCGTGGCCTTCGCCCGCCGAAGCGGCACCCGCTTCGGCGTCGAACCGCAGCACCTGCGTGCCATGCACCTGCCGCAGCCAGCGCGGCGCCGCCGGCAGCCCGAAGTGGCGCACCAGCTCGGCGCGGTTGGCGCGGACCACCGCCGGCTCGTCGCCGTCGGCGGCGTGCAGGTTGCCCAGGTTGAAGCGGTCGAACGGCGGCTGCGAACCGCCCGCGCCGTGGCGCAGCGTGGTGAAGCCGTGGACACCTGGCGGCGCCGGCCAATCGGCGTGCAGCGCAGCGCTAGTTGAACTGATGTTCATGGCGGCTCCAAGGGTTTCTGAGGAGGAACCCGCATCTAAGTTGCATTCTTATCGCCATACCACACCAGGACTTCTGCTCCAGATGCAGCATCATGGAAGTTAACCCTTGTGTAGCCAAAGCCTTCCATTAACTTGTCGAAATCAAAAATCACTTCTTCGCCGGGCTGTATGAAGAAGTACATGAAGGGGAAGCGGCCTTCGGTGACTTCTTGAAATTGACCCTGCTCCAATAAGCGCCATTCCACATCAGCGCTGCTTTTAATTAAAAGCAATTGATATCCAACTAAAATTTTTTCCTCGTGAAGTGCTTTAAGCGATTCTTTTGTTCTTTTCATCGCTTCTCTACAAATGCTTAAATCTCCAACCGATTTGGAGTGGATATATTCATGCGCAAACTGCGTAATCATTTCGATTACCGTTAGAGAGCAGGTAAATAAATCGACGCTTTATTTGCGGTTGAACGCGGCGGTGTCGGCGCGCAGTGCGGCCAGCAGCGCCTGCATGTCCGGCGGGATCGGGGCGGAGACTCTTACCGCCTCGCCGCTGGAGGGATGCGCGAACTCCAGCACCTCCGCGTGCAGGGCCTGGCGCCGGAACCCGCGCAGTACCGCGACCAGTTCGTCGGTCGCGCCCTTGGGCAGCTTCAGGGGACCGCCGTACAGCGGGTCGCCGACGATCGGGTACTTGATGTGGGCCATGTGCACACGGATCTGGTGCGT
>DATHAV010000282.1:0-5037 GCA_035296505.1 Pseudoxanthomonas sp. | reverse complement strand
GAGGCGCCGGCGGACACGTCGCCTGCATGGGAGCGTGCAAATTGAACGGAATCCGACCGTTCATCGGCAGACTCCAGCTACTTGTTGCAACGCAACAAATGGGGCTGTATGCTGCAACGCAACAAGCCACCACATCCCCTTTGGAGCACACAGCCATGTCCGCCCAGTTCAACGATTTCAGCAGCTATACCCACCAGTTTGCCGCCGCCGCCACGCGCGCCAATCGCATGGCCTTGGAAACCGCCGAAACCATGTTCGGCGTGCAGCTCAAGACCTTCGAGAAGAACATGGACGCCACCACCGCGTTCTTCAGCGAGCTGGCCGAAGTGCGCGACATCGAAGGCTACAAGAACGTGTGGCCCAAGGGCGTGCAGGTCGTCCGTGACAACGCCGAGCGCGTCGTCGCCGCCACCCAGGAAGTGATCGGACTGACCCTGAAGAACGGCGAGTCGCTCGGCCAGATGGCCAAGGTGCAGATGGAAGCCACCAGCGAGAACGTGCAGGACACCGTGGTCAAGGCGACCAAGGCCGCTCGCGGCAAGTAATCGCCCGGCTGCACTGTTTCACCCGTTTCACCGCGCGGCTCCCTCCCTCCGCGCGGCAGACCCGGCAGCCAACGCTGCCGGGTTTTTTATTTGGCGAGACGGTCGCAGGTCGTTCGCCGGGAGTGGGGTGGACGCTGTGGCCTGTTCGCGCGCGGGGTTCCCCGTGATCGGCAAAGCTGGATCAATCGGTGGACACGATGCACCCGCGGACAGCGCTGGTGTCGAAGCTGGTCCACACTGCCCCTAGAGATGCGAATCGCGAGGCGGCTCCGTCTTCGGCCCGCGAGCCCGTGACTTCCCGCTTCCGCAATTACCCGACCGCCCTCGGCAGGTCCAGATGTGTCGCCATCGCGCGCGCATCGGCCTGCGCGCAATACGGCAGCCGGCCCCAGCACGGCACCGGCAGGCGAGCGCACAGGATTGCGAAGTTTTCGTCCTGGCGCGCCATTCCCGGGTCGACGTGGTTGCCCACCCAGCCGATCAGTGGGCAACCATCGGCGGCGATGGCATCGGCGGTCAGGCGCGCGTGGCTGATGCAGCCCAGGCGCATGCCCACCACCATCACCACCGGCAGCCCCAGCGAGCGCACCACGTCCACCTGGTCGAGAGCAGCCGACAGCGGGGCGGCCCAGCCCCCCACGCCTTCCACCACCACCGCATCGGCGCTGGCGCGCAGGCGGCCAAAAGCATCGACGATGCGCGCCAGTTCGACCTCCACGCCCGCCTCGTGCGCGGCGATTTCCGGGGCCAGCGGCAGAGGAAGCGCATACGGATTGACGTCCGCGTAGTCCGGCCGCGGATCGCTGGCCTGCCGGAGCGCCACCGCGTCCCCGTTGCGCCAGCCGTCAGCCTCGCGCGTGCAGCCGCTCGCGACCGGCTTCATGCCGATGGCGCGCAGCCCGAGCACGCGCAGCGCATGCAGCAGGGCCGCCGAGGCGAAAGTCTTGCCGATGCCGGTGTCGGTGCCGGTGACGTAGAAGCCTTGGATGCCGGTCATTGCTTCGCCCGCCTGCGGAGCCGGCGCAGCGCCTCGCGCGAGTGCGTCGGGTCCAGGCATCGTGGCGGCCGCGGGCGGGACGGGCGGCCGCGTCACGCGCCGCATGGTGCATGCGTGCGACTCCTTCGCTTGAATCCCGTTCCTGCCAATGCTGTCCGCCATCGCCGCTCCTCGCCAGGCCGGCATGATACGGCGCCTCCCCGTCCGGTCTCCGGAAACGCCGGCGCCGGCAAAGGGCTAGAATCGGCGCCATGTCCTTTGCCCTTCCCGCCCTCGGCGGCACCAAGCACGAACAGTACGCGCAGCTGGCCGAACAGGCGCGCGCGCTGATCGCCGGCGAAGCCGACCGGGTGGCCAACGCGGCCAACCTGGCGGCCCTGGTCCACCACTCCTTGCCGGACCTCAACTGGGTCGGCTTCTACTTTTACGACGGGCGCGAACTGGTGGTGGGCCCGTTCCAGGGACTCCCGGCGTGCGTGCGCATCGCCCTCGGCAGGGGCGTGTGCGGCACCGCCGCCAGCACCCGCGAGACCCAGCGCGTGGCCGATGTGGAGGCGTTCCCAGGGCATATCGCCTGCGACGCGGCGTCGCGCTCGGAGCTGGTGGTGCCGCTGGTGCAAGGCGACCGCCTGATCGGCGTGTTCGACCTGGACAGTCCGCGGATCGGGCGTTTCGACGAGATCGACCAGCAGGGCCTGGAGGCCATCGCCCGCCTGTTCGTGGAGTCGCTGCAGTGAGCGAAGCGAAGCTGCGCAACATCGGTCCCAAGTCCGCGGCGTGGCTGCGCCAGGTGGGCCTGCGCACGCGCGAGGACATCGCCGGCGCCGGTCCGGTCGATGCATTCCTGCGGGTCAAGCGCGCCGGCTTTCGCCCCAGCCTGAACCTGCTGTACGCGCTGGAAGGCGCGCTCGTCGGCTGCCACTGGCAGGAGGTGCCCGAGCCGCGCCGCCAGCAGCTGGTGGCCGAGTTCGAAGCGGCCACCGCACTGCTGCCGCCGCCGCGCGGCCGCCCGGCCGCGGCGCCGGTGACCACGACCCGCGCCAACGACAACGACGCCGCACCGGCGTTCGACTTCCTGGATTCTCCGGGCGGCGACTAGAACCGCGGCGCGCCTGGCGGTGCACGGCATCGCGTACACTTGCCGCGCTTCGAGGTGACCCGGCGAAAGACAGTTCGCGATCGGGTTGAAACGGGAAGCCGGTGAGCCGCGACCCGCAGGTCGCAGCGATTCCGGCGCTGCCCCCGCAACGGTAAGCGAGTACGCCAACGCATCCGCCACTGTGTTCAGCGGGTTCTCCAAGAACCTGCCGGCTTCCATCCGGAACGCCGCATGGGAAGGCGCCGCGGCAGAAGACGTCATTCGGCGGCTTCGACTCGCAAGCCCGGAGACCGGCCTGGAAGTCCAACGGTTGCGATGCGGCGGGCATTGCGGCGGCGGCCTTCTTGCGGGCCTTCGCGCCTGTTCCTGCCTGTCGCGACTCCTTCCAACCTTCCGCGTACGGGCCGTGCGCGATGGAGAGTCCGCAATGCAGCATCGTGTTTCCGCGCTTCCGAAATCATTGTTTACGTTCAAGCTCCTCGCCGGCGCCGTCGCGCTGGCGCTTCCCTCGCTATGCCATGCGCAGGCCGCCGCCGGCGCCACCGATCTCGATGAAGTGGTGGTGACCGGCACCCGCACCGACGTCGCGGTGACCGACAGCCTGGTGCCGGCCCAGGTGATCGACCGCGCGGAAATCGAGCGCACCCAGGCGCGTTCGCTGCCCGAACTGCTGCGCGGCCGCGCCGGCATCAGCCTCACCAACCAGGGCGGTGCCGGCAAGCTCACTTCGGTGTTCCTGCGCGGCGCCGAATCGGACCACGTGCTGGTGCTGGTCGACGGCCTCCGCGTCGGCTCGGCCACCGCGGGGCTGGCCTCGTTCCAGGACCTGCCGGTGGACCAGATCGAGCGCATCGAGATCGTCCGCGGCCCGCGCTCCAGCCTTTACGGTTCGGAGGCGATCGGCGGGGTGATCCAGATCTTCACCCGCCGCGGCGGCGACGGATTCCTTCCGCACCTGCGCCTGGGCGCCGGCAGCCACCGCCTGCGCGAGGCCAGCGCCGGCTTCGGCGACCGCGGCGACCGCGGCTGGATCAGCGCCGACGGCGCGTACCAGCGAACCGACGGATTCAACGCGTGCCGCGGCCGTGGCCCGGACCCTTCCATCCCGTTCGATTTCGGCGCCGGCTGCTTCACCGACGAGCCCGACGCCGACGGTTACCGCAACGCTTCGGTGTCGCTGCGCGGCGGTTTCGAACTCACCGAGGCGCTGACGCTGGAGGGCCACTTGCTCCAAGCGGATGCGGACAACGAGTACGACGGCAGCGTGTTCGGCGGCAACGAGACGGAGACGACCCAGCGCGTGGCGGGCGGCAAGCTGACCTGGACACCGGATGAGCGCGTGACCTTGGCGGTGCAGGCCGGCCGCGCGGCGGACTTCTCCGATGCGTATTTCCGGGCGAATGGGGTGCGCTCCTACGTCAACACCTTCGACACCCGGCGCGACACCGCCTCGGTGCAGGCGGACTACGCTTTGTCGGACGCCCATCTGCTGACCCTTGGCGGCGACTGGCAGCGCGACGAGGTCGCCAGCACCACCCGTTTCGCCATCGACCGCCGCGACAACGCCGGCGCGTTCGTCGAATACCAGAGCCGTTTCGGCGCGCATCGGGTGCAGGGGAGCCTGCGCAACGACGACAACCAGCAGTTCGGCAGCCACACCACCGGAAGCCTCGGCTGGGGCCTGACGCTGGACCGCAGCTTGCGCCTCAACGCCAGCGTCGGCACCGGCTTCAAGGCGCCCACGTTCAACGACCTGTACTTCCCGTTCGGCGGCAACCCGGACCTGAAGCCGGAGGAATCCACGAGCCTCAACCTCGGTCTCGGCCAGTACACCGACGCGTGGACCTGGACCTTCAACGTGTTCGAAACCCGCATCGATGCGCTGACCGGCTTCGACAGCGCCTTCGATCTGGTGCAGGTGGACGAGGCTCGCATCCGCGGCGCCGAGCTGACCTTCGCCGCCTCGTTCGCCGGCTGGGATCTGTCCGCCGAGTTCAGCCATGCCGACCCGCGCGCGCGCGCGCCGCGGACCGCCGAGGGCGCGCCCAATCCCAACTTCGGCAACCTGCTGCCGCGTCGCGCGCCGCGCAGCGGGCGCATCGATGTCGATCGCGGCCTCGGCGCGTTCCGCTTCGGCGCCACCCTCAACGGCGCCGGCGCGCGCTACGACGATGCCGCCAACACCCGGCGGCTGCCCGGCTACGGCACGCTCGACCTGCGCGCCGAGTACGCATTCAGCGCCGACTGGACCCTGCAGGCGCGCGCGACCAACGTCTTCGACCGCCATTATGAGACCATCGCCTTCTACCACCAGCCCGGACGCGAATACGGACTGAGCCTGCGCTACCGCCCCGCCGGCAGATGAGGCGACGGCGCGGGCGCACGCCCGGCGTGGC
>DATHAV010000281.1:0-1868 GCA_035296505.1 Pseudoxanthomonas sp. | reverse complement strand
AGATGTCGTCGACCTGGAAGGCGAGGTGCCCGAAGTTGCGGGCGCTGCCGTAGTCTTCCGCGGGCTGGCCTTCGACCGGCCAGTTGTAGGTCAGCTCGATCTCGGCCTCGGGGTTTTCCGGCGCGGCGAAGTACACCAGGGTGAACCTGCCTGACTCGCTGTCCATGCGCCGGGTCTGGACGAGCCCGAGCCCTTCGGTGAGGAAGCGGCCGGTGGCCTCGAGGTCGTGCACGCGCAGCATGGCGTGGAGGTATTTCACGGCAGCCCTTTTCAATCCAGGAACAGGTCGGGCAGCAGCGGCCGCGACGGATCGACGGCATAGCCGGACAGGTCGTCCACGCCGGACTGCGACAGCACTTCGTCGTCGATCAGGAAGTGCCCGCTGAAGCCCGCGGCGGGGCGGCACAGCACCGCGTGCGCGGCGTCGGCCATGATGTCGGGCCTGCGGCCGTTGGCCGCCTCCACGCCGGGGATCATGTTCAGCGCCTCGGTGGCGATCAGGGTGCGCGGCCACAGCGCGTTGACCGCCACGCCCCGCGGCCCGAACTCGCCGGCCAGGCCCAGGGTGACGAAGCTCATGCCCATCTTGGCCAGGGTGTAGCCGGTGTGCGGCGCCCACCACTTGGGATCCAGCGACGGCGGCGGCGCCAGGGTGAGGATGTGCGGGTTGGGCGCCTGCAGCAGGTGCGGCAGGCAGGCCTGGGCGCACAGGAAGCTGCCGCGCGCGTTCACCTGCTGCATCAGGTCGAAGCGCTTCATCGGCGTGTCGAGCGCGCCGTGCAGCCAGATGGCGCTGGCGTTGTTGACCAGGATGTCGATGCCGCCGAACGCATCGACGGTGGCGGCGACCGCGGCCTTGACCTGGTCCTCCTCGCGGATGTCGCACTTGAGCGCCAGGGCTTGCCCGCCCGCGGCGGTGACCGCCTCGGCGGCGCTGTGGATGGTTCCCGGCAGCTTGGGGTTGGGCACCGACGATTTGGCCGCGATGGCGACGTTGGCGCCGTCGCGCGCGGCGCGCAGGGCGATTGCCAGGCCGATCCCGCGCGAGGCGCCGGTGATGAAGAGGGTCTTGCCGGAAAGGGTCATGACGCTGTCTCCGAGCTGGCGCGCAAGCGCGCAGGCAACCGTGGGGATTGCAATGTGTGGACGCGGCCATCATGCCATCGCATCGGCGACCGGCGCGCGCCCTCGCCTTTGGTCCATGGACAGTGAAGCCTTTGGCCGATGGCGTCGCGGCCGGCGGCGCCGCGAGTCCGCTGAAGTTCGGCCAGCGCGGCGGCTAAAGCATGCGCTTGCGCGCGCGCCCGGTCGCCAGCTCCAGCGCCAGCACCGTCAGGAAGATCACCAGCAGCATGGTGGCCACGTGCTGGAAGTGGAACATCTCGAAGCGGCCCTTGAGCTCCTGCCCGATCCCGCCGGCGCCGACGATGCCGATCACGGTCGCGGTGCGGATGTTGCGCTCCAGGATGTACTGCGCATAGCCCAGGTAGGACGGCATCACCTGCGGCAGCACCGCGAAGCGCAGCAACTTGAGACGGCCGGCGCCGGTGGCGCGCAGGGCATCCTGCGGGCCTCCCGGCGCGTTTTCGATGTCCTCGGCGAAGAACTTGCCCAGGAAGCCCGCGGTATGCAGGCCCAGCGCCAGAATGCCGGCGATCGGGCCGAAGCCGAACGCCAGCACCCAGAACAGCGCGCTGATGAGGTCGGGGATCGAGCGCAGGAAACTGGCCGCGCCTCGCGCCGCCACCAGCACGGCGCCGTGGGGGCTGTAGCCGCGGGCGCCCAGCAGGGCCAGCGGCGCGCCCACGGCGATGGCCAGGACCGTGCCCCAGAACGCGATCTCCAGCGTCTGCAGCATCAGCCACAGG
>DATHAV010000280.1:0-1570 GCA_035296505.1 Pseudoxanthomonas sp. | reverse complement strand
GACCGGGGCTGATGGCCCATGTGCTGGTCTCCAAGTACCTGGACGGCCTGCCGCTCTATCGGCTTTCCGGCATCCTGGCGCGCGAGGGGGTGGAGATCGAGCGCCAGACCCTGGCCGACTGGGTCGGCCATGGCGCCTGGTGGCTGCGCCCCCTGGCGGCGGCGATCGGCGCCTACGCCCTGGCCCAGGGCGTGGTCTGGACCGACGACACGCCCATCCGCGTGCTCGCCCCGGGGCGCGGCAGGACGCGCCTGGGCCGGTTCTGGGTCTACGCCTTCGATCCACGACCCTGGGGCGGCCCAGAGGGCGGGCATGGGCCGCCGGCGGCGTTCTACTGCTACTCGCCCGACCGCAAGGGCGAGCGACCACGGGAGCACCTGGCCGGGTATGCGGGCTGGCTGCACGCGGATGCCTATGCCGGCTACAACGCGCTCACCGCGGCCAAGGGCGGCAAGCCGCCCCGGATCACCCACGTCGCCTGCATGGCGCATGCGCGGCGCGAGCTTTTCAAGGTCTACGAGAGCACCAAGTCGCCGATCGCCGAGGAAGCGCTGCGGCGGATCGGCGAGCTCTATGCCATCGAGGCGGCGATCAACGGCCAGTCGGCCGAGCAGCGCTACGCTGCGCGCCGGACGCAGAGCAAGCCGCTGTTGGAAGCGCTGCGCGCGTGGATGCTGCAGCAGCGGCGGCGGCTGTCGGGTAAGTCGACGCTCGGCAAGGCGCTGCAGTACGCGCTCAATCGCTGGGATGCGCTGGCGCGCTACGTCGATGACGGCAGGCTATCGATCGACAACAACCTTTCCGAGCGGCTGCTGCGCGGCATTGCCGTTACCAGGAAGAACTTCCTGTTCGTCGGCAGCGATGCTGGCGGGCAGCGAGCCGCGATCATCTACACCATCGCGGAAACCGCCAAGCTGAACGGTCTGGATCCAGAGGCATACATCGCCGCCGTCCTCGACCGCCTCGCGCACGGTCATCCCATCAGCCACCTCGACGAACTGCTGCCCTGGAACTTCAAGGTTCAGCGTCAAGCCGTGTGAATGGGCTTACGCTTACGTTCCAACCGTTCGAGCGCCTCCAGGGCCTTGTTCCAGCGCGCCTCCAGCGTGCGCGCGACCAGGCGGTTCTCCGGCTCGATCGCGTCGTACTGCCGCTGCGCGCGCTGCACGTCGTAGCGGGCCCGCTCCAGGCGCAGCCGCCAGTGCCGGTCGAGCGCTTGCCGCTCGTGCTCCAACGCGGTGAGCGCCGCCAGCGTGGTCTCGAGAGCGGCCGGCCTGACCGCTTCCAGGAACAGCGCGCCGGCGACGCGGTCGAGATGGACGACCGGGAAGGCCTGGCACTGCGGGGTGCCGTAGTCCATCTGCGCCCGCCGGCACTCGTAGCGCAGGTAGCGGCTGCCGTGGCTCACGCCCATCCGCCGGCCGCAGCGACCGCAGACCACGAGGCCCTGCAGCAGCGCCCGGCCCTCGCGGGGCGCTCCGGGCCGCTTGGCCGCGAAGTTGTAGAGGTTGTCCTGCAGGTGGCGGCGGTTCAGCAGGTACTGGTCGTAGCCGAGGTAGGCCGGGTAGAC
>DATHAV010000279.1:0-2268 GCA_035296505.1 Pseudoxanthomonas sp. | reverse complement strand
TACATCGGCCGCAAGCAGAAGAAGCGCAACTTCCGCTCGCTGTGGATCACCCGCATCAACGCCGCCGCCCGCCTCAACGGCCTGAGCTACAGCCGTTTCATGAACGGCATGCTCAAGGCCGGCATTACCTTGGACCGCAAGGTGCTGGCCGACATCGCCGTGCACGATGCGCCGGGTTTTGCGGCCCTGGCCGAAAAAGCCAAGGGCGCGCTCGCGGCGTAAACCCGCGATTTCCGACGTAGGCAACACTGGCGGTCCATCGCCGAACGTGGGGAAGGGCGCGAGTCCTTCCCCATTTTTTTTGCTCCGCGATGGACCAGCCTAGGGCGCGCTTGGCAGGATGTACGGCATCGCATCGCATGACGCCGCCAGCGTCAGGACCGCGCATCCCGCCGCAACGACAACGAGAGGTTTGACCGCTAGATGAGTGGCATCGAGTCCCTATCAAAGCAGGCCCTGCGGGACATCGCCGCGGCCCCCACTCCGGAGGCGCTGGAGCAGTTGCGCATCGTGCTGCTTGGCAAGAGCGGCAGCGTGACGGCACAGCTCAAGCAGCTGGGAACGCTGCCACCGGACCAGCGCAAGGCGGCGGGCGAAGCGATCAATGTCGCGCGCGACGCCATCGCCGATGCGCTCTCGGCGCGCAAGGCGCTGCTCGAGGATGCCGCACTGGATGCGCGCTTGGCGGGCGAAACCATCGACGTGACGCTGCCCGGGCGCAACGGCTCGTGCGGCGGACTGCACCCGATAAGCCGCACGCTGGAACGCATCGCCGACATCTTCGGCCGTCTGGGCTACGAGCTGGCCGACGGTCCCGAGATCGAGGACGATTGGCACAATTTCGAGGCACTGAACTTCCCGCCGCACCACCCGGCGCGCGCCATGCACGATACCTTCTACTTTGCGCCCGACAGCAGCGGCGTCGCCCGCCTGCTGCGCACCCATACTTCCGGTGTGCAGGTGCGTTACATGGGCCAGCATGCGCCGCCGCTGCGCATGATCGCCGCGGGCAAGGTCTACCGCAGCGACAGCGACCAGACCCACTCGCCGATGTTCCACCAGGTCGAAGGGCTGCTGGTCGACGAGTATTCCACTTTCGCCGACCTCAAGGGCACGCTGGGCGAATTCGTGCGCGCATTCTTCGAGCGCGATTTCCAGATGCGTTTCCGCCCGAGCTACTTCCCGTTCGTAGAGCCCGGAGCGGAGGTCGACATTGCCTGGCAGCAGCCCGACGGCGGCACGCGCTGGCTGGAGGTGCTGGGCTGCGGCATGGTGCACCCGAACGTGCTGCGCAACTGCGGCATCGATCCGGAACGCCACACCGGCTTCGCCTTCGGCCTGGGCGTCGAGCGTTTCGCGATGCTGCGCTACGGGGTCAACGACCTGCGTGCGTTCTTCGACAACGACGTGCGCTTCCTGAAGCAATTTGCGTAGGTGGCTCTTGGCCCGCCGCACGGTTCGGCAACCGTCGGTTTGATGCATGGCAACGGTGGGCCTAGGCTCCACCCTATGGTGAAACACGATGAAGTTTTCTGAAAACTGGCTGCGCGGCCATGTCCCCACCAGCGCCACGCGCGACGAGCTCGCCGCGACGCTTACCGCGATCGGCCTGGAGGTCGAGGACGTGGCGGTGCTCGGCGGCGGGCTGGACAAGGTGGTGGTGGCGCGCATCGTCGAGTGCGCGCGCCATCCCGAAGCCGACCGCCTGCAGGTGTGCAGCGTCGACGCCGGGCTGGGCGAACCGCTGCAGATCGTGTGCGGCGCGCCCAACGCCCGCGCCGGCCTGCGCGCGCCGCTGGCGCTGGTGGGCGCGCGCGTCAAGGGCATCGACATCAAGGCCGCGAAGCTGCGCAACGTGGAGTCCAACGGCATGCTGTGCTCGGCCAGGGAGCTGGGCGTGGACGCCGACGCGTCCGGCTTGCTCGAGTTGCCCGACGATGCGCCCATCGGCACGCCCATCGCCGACTACCTGGGCCTGCCCGACGCCAGCATCGAGATCAAGCTCACGCCCAACCGCGCGGACTGCTTCAGCGTGCGCGGCATCGCCTTCGACGTCGCCGCGGCCTGCGGCAGCGAGGTGATCGCATTCGACGCCACGCCGATGCCGGCGCTCAACGACCATGCGCTGGCGGTAGAGCTCGACGCCGATGCCGATGCGCCGCGCTACTGCGGGCGTGTCATCCAGGGTGTGGATGTGTCGGTAAAAACTCCGGTCTGGATGGCCGAACGCCTGCGCCGCAGCGGCGTGCGCCCGGTCTCGCTGATGGT
>DATHAV010000278.1:0-2250 GCA_035296505.1 Pseudoxanthomonas sp. | reverse complement strand
CCGCGTGCAGCACGAGCCGGACGGGACGTTTCCCAACGGCATCCCCAACCCGCTGCTGCCCGATGCGCGCGCGGCGACCGCCGAGGCGGTGCGCATGCACGGCGCCGACTTGGGGCTCGCCTGGGACGGCGACTTCGACCGCTGTTTCTTCTTCGACGGCAACGGCCGCTTCATCGAGGGCTACTACCTGGTTGGCCTGCTGGCCAAGGCGCTGCTGCAGCGCCAGCCTGGCGGCAAGATCGTCCACGACCCGCGCCTGGTCTGGAACACGGTGGAGATGGCGGAAGAGGCCGGCGGCGTGCCGGTGCTGTGCAAGTCCGGCCACGCCTTCATCAAGGAGCGCATGCGCGCCGAGGACGCGCTGTACGGCGGAGAGATGAGCGCGCACCACTACTTCCGCGATTTCGCCTACTGCGACTCGGGCATGGTGCCGTGGCTGCTGATCACCGCGCTGATCTCCACCAGCGGCCTGTCGCTGGCCGAACTGGTGGAAGACCGCATGCGCAAGTTTCCCTGCAGCGGCGAGATCAACTTCACCCTCGACGATGCTTCGGCCGCGATCGAGTCGGTGCTCGACCACTACGCCGACCAGCGGCCCACGCTCGACCATACCGATGGGCTGTCCGCCGATTTCGGCCAGTGGCGCTTCAACCTGCGCAGCTCCAACACCGAACCGCTGGTGCGTCTGAACGTCGAGTCGCGCGGCGACGAGGCGCTGCTGCGCCAGAAGGTGGATGAGATCAGCGCGTTGATGCGCAAGCGCTGAAGCCGAGCCGGAATTCCTAAGCAGCGCATGGGTCTGCAGCTTTCCTCAGCGCCAGCGTGGAGCGGGTTTTTCGCAAGCCCGCGAACGATCGCCTTCAGCCCGAAGATTGGGAACGCGGCCTGCGGGCCTGCCAGCCCACCTTTGATGATTACCGCTCCAGCAGCGGAAGCTTGTCCGGCTTGCCTTCCCATTCCTTGGCGTCGGGCAGCGCCTCCTTGCGGGTGGTGATCACCGGCCACACCATCGCCAGCTCCTTGTTCAAGGCCACGTAGTTTTCCTGTCCGGCCGGCACGTCGTCCTCCGGGTAGATCGCATTGATCGGGCACTCGGGTTCGCACAGGGTGCAGTCGATGCATTCGTCCGGATCGATCACCAGGAAATTCGGGCCCTCGTGGAAGCAATCCACCGGGCATACCTCGACGCAGTCGGTGTATTTGCACTTGATGCAGTTTTCGGTGACGACGAAGGGCATGGCGGTTGCGGGTCCGATGCGGAGGCCGGACAGTCTAAATCACCCGACTCGCCACCGCCGCATGGCCGCCCGCGTCACCGTACGCCGCCGCTGTCCCGCTGCTGCGGAGCAGGGATGGCCTGCAAAAGAAAAACCCGGCCGATAAGGGCAGGGTTTTTGTGTTTGGTGCTCCCTAGGGAATTCGAATCCCTATTTTAGCCTTGAGAGGGCCACGTCCTAACCGTTAGACGAAGGGAGCTTTGGCTTGGGCTGCCGCGCTAGTATATTCGCCTGCCGCCGCCCGCGGCAAATGCCACCACTCCAACCGGCGTCGCGCCGGCCATGTACGGACCGCCACCATTACTTCAGCCGCCGCCCTTTCCGATACCTTGCTGCGCGTCATCCCGCGCGACCAGCACATCATTTCCCGCCGCGACATCAGCCCCAACGCGCTGCGCGTGCTGTACCGGCTGCGGGACGCCGGGTTCGCGGGCTACCTGGTCGGCGGGGCGGTTCGCGACCTGCTGGTGGGCGGGCATCCCAAGGATTTCGACGTGGCCACGAACGCCACGCCCGAGCAGGTCAAGCAGCTGTTCCGCAACTGCCGTCTGATCGGACGCCGCTTTCGCCTGGCGCACGTCGTTTTCGGGCGCGAGATCATCGAGGTGGCGACGTTCCGCGCCAACGTCGACGACGGCAGCGGCGATCGCGAACTGCACGAAGGCGGTCGCCTGCTGCGCGACAACGTCTACGGCAGCATCGAGGACGACGCGGTGCGCCGCGACTTCACCTGCAATGCCCTGTACTACGCGATCGAGGACTTTTCGGTTCGCGACTACGTGGGCGGCTTCGAGGACGTGCAGGCCCGATGCATGAAGCTGATCGGCGACCCGGAGCAGCGCTACCGCGAGGATCCGGTGCGGATGCTGCGCGCGGTGCGCTTGGCCGCCAAACTGCGCTTCGACATCGATCCGGCGTCGGCCGAACCGATCCCGCGCCTGGCGCCGCTGTTGTCGGAAGCGGCGCCGGCGAG
>DATHAV010000277.1:0-1937 GCA_035296505.1 Pseudoxanthomonas sp. | reverse complement strand
CGCCGTGCCTGCCACAATCGATCCGTCGGCTACAGCGCGCGCACCGGCGTGCGCCGTTGTTCCTGCTGATCCTGCGCCTGCACCTCCTGGCTCAGCGCATTGCTGCTCTGCGCCAGCGAACGTTCCGCCGCCGCCGACCTGTCGACGTAGATCCGCTGGCTGGCGGGATCGTTGGGATTGCCCTGTGCGGCGAACAGGCCGGTTCCGTCCCT
Organism: Pseudoxanthomonas sp.; assembly: GCA_035296505.1. Taxonomy (GTDB): domain Bacteria; phylum Pseudomonadota; class Gammaproteobacteria; order Xanthomonadales; family Xanthomonadaceae; genus Pseudoxanthomonas_A. The sequence continues at coordinate 1,725 of DATHAV010000277.1, read as the reverse complement.
GCTCTGGATGACCACGTCGATACGCTGCAGGCCGCTGACCTTGGCTTCGAACGCCAACGAGCCGGCGGCGTTCTCCAACTGCCGGCGATCGGCGAACGCGTGCGCTCCCAGCTGCTCCAGCTTGCCCACCGCCTGGGCGTAGAGGGAATGGTCGGGATGGGTCTTCTCGGACAGCAGCGGCGATCTTTCCGCCTGCTTCAACGCGCCAAGGGTGTCGCGTCCGGCGACGCCGTCTTCCTGCAGTCCGTGCGCGCGCTGGAACGCCTTGACCGCTTCCGCGGTGCGAAGGCCAAAGCTGCCATCGGCCTCCAACGCCTGTCCTTGCGCGCCCCTGTAGCCCAGCTGCTGCAGGGCCTGCTGCAGCTTCCGCACGTCCGCGCCCTGGGCCTGCTCGCGCAGAAGGTCGGAGTGGCCGGCGGCCGCCTGCGGACGAGCGGGCGCGGGCTCATGCTCGCCCTTCCCCTGCGCCCTGCCCTGGGCGCGGTCCTGCAGCAGGTCGCGCGCCTCGGCCAGCGGGTCGCTGGCGTACAGCTTCACGCCTCTGGCCTGCTTGCGTTCGAGATAGCTGTCCAGCGGGCTCAGTTCCACGCCTTCGCCGCCGCGGGACTGGCTGACCTTGAGCTGCCCGTCGCTGGGATCGCGGACGACCATGGTGATGTGGTCGATTCCCTTGTAACGGCCGGCGTCCCATCTGGTGCGGCCGTTGTCCTCGGCGATGATCATCCCTTCCTTAAGCCTGTCGGCGGTGACCGCCTTGCCCTCGATCAGCATGCCCGAGCGCTGCTCGGCCTTGCGCAGCAATTCCGACGCGCTGTCGAAGCCAGGATTAAATCTCTCATCCTTGTTGAAAATTATCCTTCCAGCGCCGCGATTGATCTCGCCCATGGTGGCGTTCTGCATTTCCACCACCCAGCCGGAGCAGTCGACCTTGCCCTTGTCCGGATCCTTCGCGCCTAGGCCGTATTTGACGTGGTCGTACTTGATGCTGAGATCGTATGCGGCGCTCAGGGCGATTCCCTGCGCGGCCGGCGGCGGCTGCGCGGCACCGGGAGCCGGCCGCGCCGGCGTAGGCGCCTGCCGCCCTTCCGCCAGAGGTTCGATCCCCTTCTCCGGAATACGGATACGGTCCATCTTCGTATCCCAGTAGCGCACGAAGGTCTGCGCCATGTCCTTGTCGGACATTTGCCTGAGGGCGTCGCGGCCGACCCCGGTCAAGTCCTGCAGCTCCTGACCATTGACGTTGTTGAGGATCTTGGCGCGCGTGTCGCCCCGGCTGAACGAGCCCGTCGCAAGGGCGGCCTGGATCGAACCATAGCCGCTGGCCCCCTGCTGATGCGCCATGTACATGTCCAGCCCATCAGGCTCGGGCTTGTCGGACAGGTAGGGGCGGCCGTCGCGCGCATGCCGATTGACCAACTCCGAACGGTTGTCCAGATACAGGCGCGCGGCCGCGTCGGTGTTGGCCACCGCATCCAGCTCGCGGCCGGCGATGCCGTATTGGGCGGCGGTCGCCGGGACGAACTGGAAAAGTCCCTTGGCGCCGCGAGCGCCCCGGCTTAGCAGTTCGTCGAAGCGCCCGCCTGTTTCTATGGAGGCGAAGCGCAGGAAGTCGTCGCGCGGAATCCCCCGCTCTTGCGCTTCACGTTCGATGATGTCGAGCACCTGGGCTCGCGAGTAGTGGGTAGGCATCGCTCAATCTCCTTTTGGTTGAGTGCGGCGGCACCA
>DATHAV010000276.1:0-4831 GCA_035296505.1 Pseudoxanthomonas sp. | reverse complement strand
CCTGATCACGCCGCTGTCCGAAGCCGCGCACGGGGTCGGGCGACTGACGGTGATCCACAGGGACGTGCTGCAGGTGGACTTCACCCGCCTGGCCGGCGAGGGCCGCCTGCGGCTGGCCGGCAACCTGCCCTACAACCTGTCCTCGCCGATCCTGTTCCATGCGCTGGAGCATGCCGCCGTGGTGCGGGACATGCACTTCATGCTGCAGAAGGAAGTGGTGGACCGCATGGCCGCCGGGCCCGGCAGCAAGGTCTACGGACGCCTCAGCGTGATGCTGCAGGCCTACTGCACTGTGCAGCCGCTGTTCGACGTGCCGCCGGCCGCGTTCCGGCCGCCGCCGCGCGTGGATTCGGCGGTGGTGCGGATGCTGCCGCGCGATCCTGCGACCGTAGGCATCGCGCGGCCGCAGCGGTTCGTCGAAGTGGTGCGCGCCGCCTTCGGCCAGCGTCGCAAGACCCTGCGCAACGCGCTGTCCGATGTGTGCACGCCCGAGCAGATCCAAACCGCCGGCCTGCGTTCCGAAGCCCGCGCCGAACAGGTGGAGGTCGCGGGCTTCGTCGCATTGGCCAACCTCGAAGCCGACGCATAGGTCGAACCGCGCAGCGGCTTTGCATACACTGTCGGCATGGACACCGACTACGCCATCGACATCGACGTCGCCACCCGCTTCCTCGACGAACGCTCCGCGCCGGAGGAAGGGCGCTTCGTGTTCTCCTACACGATCCGGATCCGCAATCGCGGGCGTGTGCCGGCGCGGCTGCTGGGCCGTCATTGGATCATCACCGACGCCAACGGCAAAGTGCAGGAAGTGCGCGGCGAAGGCGTCGTCGGAGAACAACCGTGGCTGCAGCCGGGCGAGGATTTCAAGTACACCTCCGGCGCCGTATTGGAAACCGCGCTGGGCACCATGCGCGGCAGCTACGACATGCTCGCCGACGACGGCACGCGGTTCGAGGCGCCGATCGCCGCGTTCACGCTGTCCGTCCCGCGAACGCTGCATTGAAGGCGCCTTAGACATGGCGGTCTGGGCGATCGGCGACCTGCAGGGCTGTTACGACGCCACCCAGCGCCTGCTGGAGCGGCTCAAGTTCGATCCGTCCGTCGACACGCTGTGGTTCTGCGGCGACCTGGTCAACCGCGGCGGCGAATCGCTGGAAACCCTGCGCCTGGTGCATTCGCTGCGCGAATCGGCGGTGGTGGTGCTGGGCAACCACGATCTGTCGCTGCTGGCCATCGGCGAGCGCACGCCCGACGAACAGCGCAAGGTCAACCCGGACCTGCAGCGCGTGGTCTTCGCCGACGACCGCGACCAGCTGCTGGGCTGGCTGCGCATGCAGAAGCTCGCCCATGTCGACCGCGGGCTCGGCTGGATGATGATCCACGCCGGGCTGGCGCCGAGGTGGACCACGCAGCTGGCGGAGCGCCATGCGCGCGAGGTCGAACAACAGCTGCACGGCGCCGACTACCGCAAGCTGTTGCGCAGCATGTACGGCGACAAGCCCAACTGGTCGACCCAGCTCGGGGGCTACGACCGCTGGCGGGCGATCATCAACCTGCTCACCCGGATGCGCTACTGCACGCCGCGCGGGCGCATGGCCATCGAGGAAAAAGGCGCGCCCGGCACCCAGGCGCAGGGTCTGTACCCTTGGTACGAAGTACCCGGACGGGTCGAGCGCGACCTCAAGATCGTGTGCGGGCACTGGTCGACGCTGGGGCTGATGATCGGCCAGGGCGTGCACGCGATCGATACCGGCGCGGTCTGGGGCGGCAAGCTCACTGCGCTGCAGCTGGACACCGAGGAAGTGCGGCTGGTGCAGGTACGCGGGCGCGACTCGAAGCCGCCAGGCTAGGCGGGAGCGTTCTGCCGCCGCCTTACCCCAGCCGAGCGAAGGCCGGAAAACAGGCTTAGCGCTTCCTGCCGTAGTCGACGAACTCGAACGCGTGCGCATGCCGGGCATCCGCGGCATGCCGCTCGCGGCCGGTCACGACCCACAGGCCGAGGTCGAGCTCGGGAAAGAAAGCGTCGGCATCCTCGACGTCGGTTTCGACATGCGTCAGCAGCAGGCGGTCGGCCTGCGGCAGCGCAAGGGCGAAGATATCGCCGCCGCCGATGACGCACAGCTCGGACGCCGCCCCGGCCCGTGCCGCCTCCACCGCCTCGTCGATCGAGGCGACGGCCTCCATGCCCGGCAGCGGCACTTGTCCGGAGCGCGTCATCACCAGGTTGCGGCGGCCCGGCAGCGCGCGGCCCATGGAATCGGCGGTCCTGCGGCCCATCAGCACCGGCTTGCCCAGGGTCAGCGCCTTGAAGCGCTTGAGATCGTCGGGCAGGCGCCACGGCAGGTCGTTGCCCTTGCCGATGGCGCGCCTGCGGTCCAGTGCGGCGATCAGCGAGATCAGCATAGGCCCGCTCAGACCGCCACCGGCGCCTTGATCGCCGGCTGCGGGCGGTAGCCGCGGAACTCGATGTCCTCGTGGGAAAAGGCGAACAGATCGCGCACGTCGGGATTGAGGCGCAGGGTCGGCAGCGTCCCCGGCAGGCGCGAGAGCTGCTCCCGCGCCTGCTCGTAGTGGTTCGAGTACAAGTGCGCGTCGCCCAGCGTGTGCACGAAATCGCCTGCGGCCAGATCGCAGACCTGGGCCACCATATGGGTCAGCAGCGCATAGCTGGCGATGTTGAAGGGCACCCCGAGGAAGATGTCGCCGCTGCGCTGGTACAGCTGGCAGCTGAGCTTCCCGTCGGCCACGTAGAACTGGAACAGGGTGTGGCAGGGCATCAGCGCCATCTGCGAAAGCTCGGCCACGTTCCAGGCCGATACGACCAGGCGGCGCGAATCGGGATTGCGCTTGATCTCCTGGACCACCCACTGGAGCTGGTCGATCTCCGAGCCGTCGGCGCCTTTCCACGCGCGCCACTGCTTGCCGTAGACGGGTCCGAGCTCGCCGTTCTCGTCGGCCCACTCGTCCCAGATGCCGACCTTGTGCTGCCTGAGGTAGGCGATGTTGGTTTCGCCCCTCAGGAACCACAGCAGCTCGTGCACGATCGATCGCAGGTGCAGCCTCTTGGTCGTGAGCAACGGAAAGCCCTGCTCCAAGTCGAAGCGCATCTGCCAACCGAACACGCTGCGCGTGCCGGTGCCGGTGCGGTCGGACCTCTCCGCCCCGTGCTCGAACACGTGGCGCAGGAGCTCGAGGTACTGCCTCATGCCGCGCCTGGTGCCGGTGCCGTCGGCCGCAGCGTGGGCGCGCGCCGCGACAGCCACAGCAGCAACAGGCCCAGCACCACCAGCGGCAGGCTCAGCACCTGGCCCATGGTGAGCCAGCCGAAGGCGAGATAGCCGATGCCCTCGTCGGGCACGCGCACGAACTCCACCGCGAACCGGAACACGCCGTACAACAGCGCGAACAAGCCCGATATCGCGTAGCGCGGCCGCGGCTTGCGCGAGAACCACCACAGGGCGCAGAACATCACCACGCCCTCCAGGAAGGCCTGGTACAGCTGCGAGGGATGGCGGGCAAAGGGCTCCAGCGCACCGGCGTGGAACTGGACATCGAGGGCGGCGGAGTCCATGCCGCGGAACTGCTCGGGCAGGCTCCTAGGAAAGATCACTCCCCAGCCGGCGTCGGTGTACTTGCCCCAGAGTTCGGCGCCGATGAAATTGCCGACGCGTCCGAAGCCGAGCCCGGCCGGGATCAGCGGCGCGACGAAGTCCATGGTGTCGAAATAGTGCAGCTTCTGCCGGCGCGTCCACCACAGCGCCGCGAGCATCACCCCCAGCAGGCCGCCGTGGAAGCTCATGCCGCCTTCCCACAGCTTGAACAGGACCAGCGGGTTGTCGAGGAAGGCGCCGAAGGAGTAGAACAGGATGTAGCCGATGCGCCCGCCCAGGACCACGCCGAGCATGCCGTAGAAGACCAGGTCCGACAGCGCGTTCATGTCCACCCCCGGCAGGCGCCCCGCGCGGACCCGGCGGCGCCCCAGCATCCACGCGGTCACGAACGCCAGCAGGTACATCACGCCGTACCAGTGCAGTTTCAACGGCCCCAGGGAGAGCGCAATCGGGTCGAGCTGGTGGAGGTAGGTCATGGGCCTGCCGGCGGGAGGTGGTGGTCGATTGTGCCCGAACCGCGCGGGTAGCCGCGCGCGGTGCAGTAGTGGGTTTGCAGCGTCAGGGCGTGATCGGATGGCGGTTCTTCGCGGCGCGGCGGCGCATCAGCAGGTTCAGCCATTCCACCAGCACCGAGAACGCCATGGCGAAGTAGACGTACGGCTTGGGCACGTGGATCTCCAGGCCGTCCAGGATCAGCACCACGCCGATGAGCACGATGAAGGCCAGGGCCAGCATCTTGATGGTCGGGTTGGCGTCGATGAAACGGCCCAGCGGATTGGCGGCCAGCAGCATGACCGCCACCGCCAGCAGGATCGCCGCGATCATCACCGGGATGTGCTCGGCCATGCCGACCGCGGTGATCACCGAATCCAGCGAGAACACGATGTCGATGATGGCGATCTGCAGGATCACCAGGCCGAACACGGCCGAGGTGCGGGTGGTATTGGGGTCTTCGTCGTCGCCGCCGGTGATGAGCTCGCGGATTTCCACGATTCCCTTGGCCAGCAGGAACAGGCCGCCCAGCACCAGCACCAGGTCGCGGATGGAGACGCCCATGCCAAGGACCGCGAACAGGTCGTTCTGCATGCGCGCCAGGAACGCCAGCGACACCAGCAGGGCGATGCGGGTGATGCAGGCCACGGCGATGCCGAACTTGCGGGCGAAATCGCGCTGGTGCTCGGGCAGCCTGCCCACCGCGATCGAAATGAACACCAGGTTGT
>DATHAV010000275.1:0-7967 GCA_035296505.1 Pseudoxanthomonas sp. | reverse complement strand
TGGCGCGGGAAATCATCACTCCGGCCGGGTTGCGGCACCTGCTGCAGGAGTGCGTGGAGTCGCAGGACGGGCTTGCTTCGCGGGCGCGGCTTAAGATTCGCTACGAGGCGCTGTTGCTGCGCCCGGCGCTGGAGAGCGGCTTCAGCGGCTGGAAGCGCTATCCGGTCGAAATCGAGGCCACACTGGATGCCGGCCATCTGCAGCTGGCGCTGGACTTGGCGCTGGAGTATTCGAGCACCTGCCCGGCATCGGCGGCGCTGTCGCGCCAGGCCAACGCCGAACGCTTCTCGGAGGATTTCGCCGGCGCGCATCCGCTGTCCACGGCCGTGGTCCACGATTGGCTGGCATCGGAGCGCGGGCTTGCGGCGACTCCGCACGCGCAGCGCAGCCGTGCCCGGGTGCGGGTCGAGCTGCGTCCCCGTTTCGACGAGTTGCCGCTGGTGCCGCTGATCGATGCGCTGGAAACGGTGCTGGCCACGCCGGTGCAGACGGCCGTCAAGCGTGTCGACGAACAGGCCTTCGCCCGCCTCAACGCCGAAAACCTGATGTTCTGCGAGGACGCCGCGCGGCGCGTGGCGTCGGTGCTCGCCGCCGACGAGCGCGTGGCGCGCTACGAGGCCAGCGTGGCTCACTTCGAAAGCCTGCATCCGCACGACGCGGTGGCTCGTGTCAGCGGCGACAACGGCGCCCCAGGCTAAGCCAGAGGAAGCCAGAAATTCTCGAGAAGGAACGCACCGCCGCGCGCCATGCCGCGCCCCCGAAACCACAAGCCCCGCCAATCTCGAACGCGCCGCCGCGCGCTCATGTGGCGAACAATGAGAATCACTTCCCGCGCTCGAGCACCAGCAGCGGATCGATCCGCACGTCGAACCGCGCCGCATAGAACCGAGAGCGCTGTGCATCCGGAACGCGCCGCCGCGCGCCCATATGGCGAGCAATGAGAATTACTTTCCGCGTTCCAGCACCAACAGCGGATCGATCCGCACGTCGAACCAGTTCATCCCCCAATGCAGATGCGGACCCGTAGCGCGCCCGGTCGCGCCGACCGCGGCGATCACCTGGCCCTGCTCGACCCGGTCGCCTTCCTTCACGTCGATGCGCGACAGGTGCAGGAAGTTGGAACTGATGCCGAAGCCGTGGTCCAGCAGCAGGGTGCCGCCGGTGAGGTAGAGGTCGGGGGCGGCGAAGGTGACCACGCCTGCCGCTGGCGCCTTGACCGGCGTCCCCGACGGCGCGGCGATGTCCATGCCCGAATGCCCCGCGCCGGGCTGGTTGTTGTACACGCGGCCGCTGCCGAAGCGCCCGCTGATGCGTCCCTGCACCGGCCACTGGAAGGGCTGGGCGAAATCCGTGCGGGGATCGTCGCGCCGCCGCGCCGCGGTCACCTTGGCCTGTTCGCGGCGGATGCGTTCGGCGATCGCCGGCGGCGGGTTGACGGTCTTCGGCGGCACCCCGTTGACATGCTCCACCGGCCAGTCGCGCGCGCTGACGCGGATGCTGACGGATTCGCGGCTGCCGTCCGGGCGCACGACCTCCACCTGCAGCGGCCCCTGTTCGTCGCGGCCCACCCCGAACACCACGCTGCCGTAGCCGCTGACCCGTAGGTCGCGCCCCGAGAAGCGCACGCGGCTGCCCGTCGGCACCTTGCCGATCACCAGCGCGCCTTGGGATACGCTGGCCGGGAACGCGCTGCGGGATTCCGCGCCGCCCGTCCCTGAGATGGATGCCGCGGCCTGTGCCAAGGCGCTCGAAGATCCGGCAAAGAACATGAGGGCCGATAGCGCCGCCCACAGCGCATGCGCCATCAGCGTTCGAACTCCAGGCGGCGGCCGGTGGGGCGGCCGACCGACCGCTCGCCCGTTCCACCTCCCGCGCCCGTCGACCCGGGTGCTGGCGATGTGGGCGCGGAATGGGGTGGTAAAGGTGAAAGGCATCAATGTTTACCGTGGAATGAAGAGGGGGTGCGGGTGCTTTCCGGCACGGGATCCAGCCCGCCCGGATGCAGAGGATGGCAGCGGCCGATTCTGCGCACGGCCAGCCAGCCGCCCGTCAGCGGCCCGTAACGCGCGATCGCCTGCATCGCGTATTCCGAGCAGGTGGGCAGGAAACGGCAGCGCGGCCCCAGCAGCGGACTGATGAAACGCTTGTAGAAGCGCAGGATCGCGACGAGCAGACGGCCGAGCATCGCCCGATGATAGGCGAGTTGCGCGAGTGTGGTTGCCGCACTCGGCCGGGTAGGCTATAAAGGCGCCCCCTTCCCAGGCCCGGGAAGTTGAAGGAAGCGCTTTTCGTGGCTGCGAAGAAACCTGCGAAGAAGGCCGCCAAGGCGGTCAAGAAGATTCCCGTGAAGGCTGCGTCGAAGAGGGTTACGGCTGCGCCGAAGAAGGCGGGCGTCGCGAAAGCCACGAGCAAGCCAGCGGCCAAGAGTGCCGCAAAGAAGCCGGCGGCCCAGGCCGCTGCGGAAAAAGCCGCCGCACCAGGAAACACGCCCAAGAAAGCGGCTCCGCAGGCGGCCCCCAAAAAGCCGCAGCCGCCGAAGAAGCCGGTCGCCAACCAGCCGGCGCCGAAGAAAAACGCGGCCAAGGTCGCCTCGAAACCTCCGGTCAAGGTCGCGCCTGCCAAGCAGGCCGCCAAACCCGCCGCCAAGCCGGCAGCGGTCGTCAAGAAACCAGACCCAACTCCTCCCAAGGCCGCCGCCCCGGCCAAAGCGCCTGCTGACAAGGCTGCTGCGGCCCCGGCGCCTGCGCCGGCCGCCAAATCGAGTCCCCCTGCCGCCGTGTCCTCCTCCAAACCCCCTGCCAAGAAAACCACCAAGCCCGCTGCGTCGCCACCGGCGCCCGCCAACAAGCAACCCGCGCAGCGGCCAGTCGGCAAGGTCGCGGTCGCCGTCGTGTCGCGCCACAGCTCGCCCGCACCGCGCGGCAAGGTCAAGGTCGTGCCGTACAAGACCGACGACGCCACCGGCCGTCCGATCGTGCCGGAGGGCTACAAGCCCGGTCCGGACGAGGAGTACATGAGCGCGCTGCAGCTCGAATACTTCCGCCAGCGCCTGCTCGGCTGGCGCGCCGATCTGGTCGAAGAGTCGAAGCAGACCATCGAGAACCTCAAGGACGAGGTGCGCGACGTCGGCGACGAAGCCGAGCGCGCGACCCGCGAAACCGAGAACTCGCTGGAGCTGCGCACCCGCGACCGCTACCGCAAGCTGATCGGCAAGATCGACAGCACGCTCAAGCGCCTGGACGCCGGCGACTACGGCTACTGCGCCGACACCGGCGAGGAAATCGGCCTGGAGCGCCTGGAAGCCCGCCTTACCGCGGAGCGCACCATCGATGCGCAGGAGCGCTGGGAACACCTGCAGAAGCAGCAAGGCGAATAGACCCGCGTTTAGCGCAGCAGGCGCCCCGCAAAGCCCCGCCACGCGGGGCTTTCGTTTTTCCGCAACCGCGTTTTTCGGTAGTCCTTGAAGCGCGCTTCACTGCACCGCGCGCGCGCTGTCCTGGATCGAACCCAGCAGCGCCATCAGGCCATTGCTGCGGGTGGGCGACAGGTGCTTGGCTAGCCCGATGTCGGCGATGTAGTCCGGCGGCGTGGACTGGATCTCCTTGGCGCTGCGGCCCGAATACACGCGCAGCGCCAGGTAGATCAAGCCCGAAACGATGGTCGAATCGCTGGCGGCGGAAAAATCCAGTCGCTCGGCATTCCCGCGCGCCGCTATCCAGACCATCGACTGGCAGCCGTGCAGCCGATGCTCTTCGGTGCGGTGTTCCTCGGGCAGCGCGGGCAGCTTGCGCCCCAGATCGATGAGGTACTGGTAACGCTCGGACCAGTCGCTGAAGAAGGCGAACTCGTCCTTGATCGCCTGCTGCGACTCGGCGGCGGTGGGCTCCAGCGGGAAGAGGGTTTCAGGCACTGAGGGAGTCTCCGGCTTCGATTGGTCCGCCACCCTGCGGAGGCGGCGGTCAAGTGTGGGGGCCGCGTCAGGTTCTGCTGCCGAGCCGATGGCATGCCGCGGGTGAGATCAGGTGCGCTTCCAGCGTACGCCTGCCGCCGTGTCTTCCAGGAGAATCCCCTCGGCGGCGAGCCGGTCGCGGATCGCATCGGAACGCTCGAAGTCGCGTTCCTTCTTGGCCTGTGCCCGCTCCTCGATCAGCGCCTGGATGCGCGCGTCGTCGTCGCTGCCGGCCCCGCGTGCGAACCAGCTGGCCGGTGCCTGTTGCAGCAGGCCCAGCGCCAGTCCCGCGCCCAGCAGCTCCGACTTGAGCCGCGCTTTTTCCTGCTCCGGTCCCGCCCTGCGCGCTTCGCTGGCGATGCGCGCGATCTCGGCCAGCGCCTGCGGCGTGCTTAGGTCGTCGTCCAGCGCGGCTTCGACAGACGGCGGAATCCGGGCTCGCGCGTCGATCGGCTCGAGTTCCCGCAGGGTGCCGTAGAGCCGGTCCAGCGTCCGCACCGACTGCTCGATCAGCGCATCGTTCCAGTCCAGCGGCTGGCGGTAGTGGGCCGACAGCAGCGACAGGCGCAGGGCCTCCGGCCGATGCCGCCGCAGCAGCACGTGCACGCGTTCGATATTGCCCAGAGACTTGGACATCTTCGCGCCCCCGAAGTTGAGCATGCCGTTGTGCAGCCAGAAGCGGGCGAAGGTCTTGCCGCCGTGCGCGCATTCGCTCTGCGCGATCTCGTTCTCGTGGTGCGGGAACTGCAGGTCCACGCCGCCGGCATGGATGTCGATGGTTTCGCCGAAGTGGGCGCTGATCATCGCCGAGCACTCGATGTGCCAGCCGGGCCGGCCGCGGCCCCACGGCGAGTCCCAGCCCGGGAGATCGTCGCCGGACGGTTTCCACAGCACGAAATCGCCCGGATTGCGCTTGTACGGAGCCACTTCGACCCGCGCCCCGGCCAGCATCTCCTCCGGATCGCGACGCGACAGCTTGCCGTAGCCCGGAAAGCTGTCCACCGCGAACAGCGCGTGGCCTTCGGCGGCGTAGGCATGGCCGCGCTCGATCAGTCGTTCGATCATGCCGACGATGTGCGGGATGTGCGCGGTCGCCTCGGGCTCCAGGTCCGGCGGCAGCACGCCCAGCGCCGCCATGTCGGCGCGGTAGATGGCGGCGTACCTGTCGGTGATGGCGCCGATGGCCACCCCCAGCTCGCTGGCGGCGGCGTTGATCTTGTCGTCGACGTCGGTGATGTTGCGCGCGTATCGCAGCGCGCCGTGGCGCCGGCGCAGCAGCCGGGCGAGCACGTCGAACACCACCGGGCCCCGCGCGTTGCCGATGTGCGCGTAGCTGTAGACCGTCGGCCCGCAGACGTACATCGTGGGGCAGGCGGGATCGGCCGGCGCGAACGGCTCGGCCCTTCGCGTCAGGTTGTTGTGCAGGCGCAGGGTCATCGCAGGGATTGCCAGGGTATCGCGGCGATTCTACCGGCCGGCTGCCGGTATCGACAGCCTCGATTCACCCCCGCCCGATGCGCACTGCCTACACTGTCGGCCGGTCTCCAACCCCGTGGCCGCATGCGCCTGCTTCACCTGACATCGCTCGCGTGGCTGTCGATGGTTTGGACGATAGCGCCGGCGTCGGCGCAGTCGGGTACCCAGACCACCGTCGTGCAGGCCGAGAACGTGCGCCTGGACTATGCCCATGTGCTGCACGTCGAGCCGGTGTACCAGACCGTGCGGGCGTCGCGCACTGAAATGCGCTGCGAGGAAGTGGCCCGGCCCGCGCCCGAGGCGCCGCAGGAGGAGCCGAGCCGCTGGGCCAGGATCGTCAATTCGGTCAAGGGCGTCTGGACCGATGCCCCCAAGCCCGAAGCCGTTCCGCCCGCGGCCCTGGAGCCCCAGTGCAGGATAGTGCCGGTGCAGCGGGAGTTCCGTCGCCCCATCGCCTACGACGTCGATTACCTCTACAAGGGCATGAAGTACCGCTCGCGGCTGCTCGAGGATCCGGGCAACCGCCTGCGCATCCGCGTGTCGGTCATGCCTTACGTGCCTGCCCAGAGCATTGGCCGGCCTTAATTCCGGGCACCGCGACCGCCTTCGGCGTCGCTTGCGCCGGCCGGACCGCGCGTGCGAGGATGCCGACCGATGAAGACCAACCAGCCTCTCTACGCAAGCAGCGCCCGCATGGCGTCGGGCATGGCTTCGCGTGCCCGCCGACCGGAAATCCGCCTCTAGCTGGGTCGCCGGACGTCGTCGCTCGTTCACCGGAACCCAGCCTGGCGCTGGGTTTCCTCGTTTTTGGCCACCGGAGTCGCGATGAAGCCCGCAGCAACGAAACATTTCTTGAATACGCAGGACTGGAGCCGCGCCGGACTGGATGCGCTGCTGGCGCAGGCCGCGCGCTACAAGCGCGAGAAACACGGCGATGCGCTCAAGGGTCGCTCGATCGCGCTGGTGTTCTTCAATCCCTCCATGCGCACCCGCACCAGCTTCGAATTGGGCGCCTTCCAGCTGGGTGGCCATGCGGTGGTGCTGCAGCCCGGCAAGGACGCATGGCCCATCGAATTCGAACTGGGCACGGTAATGGACGGCGACACCGAGGAGCACATCGCCGAGGTGGCGAGGGTGCTGGGCCGCTATGTGGACCTGATCGGCGTGCGCGCGTTTCCGAAGTTCGTGGACTGGGCTTACGACCGCCAGGACACCGTGTTGAACAGCTTCGCGAAGTATTCGCCGGTGCCGGTCATCAACATGGAGACCATCACCCACCCGTGCCAGGAGCTGGCCCACGCGATGGCGCTGCAGGAGCGCTTCGCCTCCACCGACCTGCGCGGCAAGAAATACGTGCTGACTTGGACCTACCACCCCAAGCCGCTCAATACCGCGGTGGCCAATTCCGCGCTCACCATCGCCACGCGCATGGGCATGGACGTGACCCTGCTGTGTCCCACGCCCGAATACGTGCTGGACGAGCGCTACCTCGGCTGGGCGCGCGACAACGTGGCCGAATCCGGAGGCTCCTTCGACATCAGCCATGACATCGACAGCGCCTATGCCGGCGCGGACGCGATCTACGCCAAGAGCTGGGGGGCGCTGCCGTACTTCGGCAACTGGGAGCCGGAGAAGCCCATCCGCGACCGCTACCGCCACTTCATCGTCGACGAACGCAAGATGGCGCTGACCAATGGCGGCGTCTTCAGCCACTGCCTGCCGCTGCGCCGGAACATCAAGGCCACCGATGCGGTGATGGATTCGCCGCGGTGCATCGCCATCGACGAGGCCGAAAACCGGCTGCACGTGCAGAAGGCGATCATGGCGGCATTGGTCGGGTAGGGCGGGTTCGGACTCGCCGCAGTTACGTCCAAGCGTGCCTGTCATACGCGAACCGCCACCTCGATCCGCCTGATGTCGCCTTACTTGAACCTCATTCACCTGATGGTGGGCCAGGGTCCATCCTACGAGAGCCTTACATGAACTCCTCCAGCAACGACATCGTCCTCGCCTTCTCCGGCGGCCTCGACACCAGTTTCTGCGTGCCGTACCTGCAGGAGCAGGGTTGGGCGGTGCATACGGTATTCGCCGACACCGGCGGAGTGGAGGCGGCCGAGCGGGCCTTAATCGAGCAGCGCGCCGCCGAACTCGGCGTCTCGACCCACGTGACCGTGGATGGGGGGGCGGCGATCTGGAGCGGCTTCGTCAGGCCGTTCGTGTGGGCCGGCGAGGGCTATCAGGGCCAGTACCCGCTGCTGGTATCGGACCGCTACCTGATCGTCGAGGCGGCACTGGCGCGCGCGGCCGAACTGGGCACCAACGCGATCGCCCACGGCTGCACCGGCATGGGCAACGACCAGGTGCGTTTCGACCTGGCGGTCAAGGCCTCGGGCGACTACCGCATCGTGGCGCCGATCCGCGAGATCCAGAAAGAACATACCCAGACCCGCTCCTACGAGCAGCAATATCTCGAAGCGCGCGGCTTCGGCGTGCGCGCCAAGCAGCAGGCCTACACGATCAACGAAAACCTGCTGGGGCTGAC
>DATHAV010000274.1:0-1739 GCA_035296505.1 Pseudoxanthomonas sp. | reverse complement strand
TCGACCGTGGAGCGCGCGGGATACGGCGCATCGAAGTATTCCTGCATCACCTCGTTGACCGCGGAAAATTGGCCCAGGTCGGTGAGGTACAGCCCGAGGCGGACGATGCGTTCCAGCGACCCGCCGGCCGCGGTGGCCACGGCGTCGAGGTTGTCGAACGCGCGCCTCGCCTGCACCGCGATGTCGCCCTCGACCAGGGCGCCGGTGGCCGGGTCCAGCGGTATCTGGCCGGAAAAATACACGGTGTCGCCGATGCGCACGGCCTGCGAGTACGGGCCGATGGCGGCGGGCGCACGGTCGGTCTGGATGATCTGGCGGGTCATGGCGGCTCCGGCCGGCAAGGTCCGCCGATTCTAATGCAGAGGCGGGCGGGTCCGACCCTGCGACGCTTGCACGAGCGGCCGTGGTTCGTGCGGCAACGCACTGCCAACGGCCTCGTCCGAGCCGCACTACTGCCGGCGCACCCCGTGCACCACCGATAGCCGCCGCAGGCGGCGCATCACCTCGGCCAGGTGGTTGCGGTTGCGCACCTGGATCGAGAACCGCAGCACCGCCGCGTTGATATCGCGCTCCAGGTATTCGACGCGTTCGATGTTGGACTTGGCCTGGGCCACCGCCGCCGCCACCTGCGCAAGCACGCCCGTGCGGTTCTCCACGTCGATCACCAGCGCCGCGTCGTAGTCGCCGGTGACCGCTTGATCCCAGTCGATCGGAATCCAGCGCTCGGGCGACTTGCGGAATTCGACCACGTTCGGACAATCCAGCCGGTGCACCACGATGCCCTTGCCGGCGGTGTGGTAGCCCATGATCCCGTCGCCCGGGATCGGCTGGCAGCAATTGGCGAAGGTCACCACGCCGCGCTCGGTGCCGTTGATCAGGATTTTTTCCTGCGAATGGCGCGAGTGCCCGCCGCCGCGAAGTTCGGCGTAGGCGGTCAGCGCCTGGGCCGCCTGCGCCGGCATCCAGTTGCCCAGCGCCACGTCGGCCAGCAGCGCTTCCAGCCGCGGATAGCGGTGCTCGGCGAGGAACGCGTCCAATCGCTGCTGCGGCAGGCGGTCGAGCGAACTGTCGAGCTCTTCCAGCGCACGGTCGAGCATGCGGTGCCCGAGCTGCACGGCATCCTCGTGCTCGAGCTGCTTGAGCTGGTGGCGGATCGCGGTGCGGGCCTTGCTGGTGACCACGAACTCCAGCCACTGGGGCTTGGGCACCGCCGACTTGGCGGTGATGATCTCCACGCTCTGGCCGCTGGCCAGCTTGGTGCGCAGCGGCACCAGCTTGCGGTCCACGCGCGAGGCCACCGCCTGGTTGCCGACGTCGGTATGCACCGCGTAGGCGAAATCCAGCGCGGTCGAGTTGCGCGGCAGCGACAGGATCTTGCCCTTGGGCGTGAACAGGTAGACCTCGTCAGGAAACAGGTCGACCTTGACGTTGTCCAGGAACTCCAGCGACGAGCCGGCCGCGCGCTGGTTCTCGATCAGCTCCACGATCCAGGCATGGGCGCGGCTCTGCGCGCTGTTGGGCGTGCCCGCGCCGTACTTGTAGGTCCAGTGCGCGGCGATGCCGCGCTCGGCGATCAGGTCCATCTCCTCGGTGCGGATCTGGACCTCGATGGGCGACCCGTAGGGGCCGAACAGCACCGTGTGCAGCGACTGGTAGCCGTTGGCCTTGGGAATGGCGATGAGGTCGCGGAAGCGCGAGTCCAGCGGCTTGTACTGCGCGTGCGCGGCGCCCAGCGCCTG
>DATHAV010000273.1:0-7108 GCA_035296505.1 Pseudoxanthomonas sp. | reverse complement strand
TTTCTCCCTCATCCGGCGCTTCGCGCCACCTTCTCCGGAGGGAGAAGGGAAACGGCTAGCCCAGAAGGTTTCGCTTGAACAGCAACGCCCATCCCTCCAGCTGGTACGCCGCCAGCGCCATTCCACTCCCGGACCAGCCGCCGCTGCGGGGCCGCATCGACGCCGACGTATGCGTCCTTGGCGCGGGCTACACCGGCCTGGCGGCCGCGCTGGAACTGGCCGAGGCCGGCTACCGGGTGGTGGTGCTGGAAGCGCGGCGCGTCGGCTGGGGCGCCTCGGGGCGCAACGGCGGCCAGGCCCTCGTCGGCTTCGGCTGCGGCGAGGCCAGGCTGGAGGCGCTGGTCGGGTACCAAGACGCGCGGCGCATGTTCGACCTCTCCCGCGAAGGCCTGCGCTGGCTTCGCGACCGCATCGACCGGCACGCCATCGCCTGCGACTGGCGCGACGGCCACGCGCAGGTGCCGATCAAGCCGCGCCAGCGGCGCGCGCTGCAGGCCGCGGCGGACGACCTGCGCGCCCGCTACGGCCATCCGGTGGAGTGGTGGGACCGCGAGCGGCTGCGCGGCGAACTCGCCAGCGACCGCTACCTCGGGGCGCTCTACGACCCGCACAGCGGCCACCTGCATCCGCTGGAGTACGCGCTGGGGCTGGCGCGCGCGGCGCTGCAGGCCGGAGTGGCGATCCACGAGGACTCGCGCGTGGTCGAGCTGGCGCGCGGCGCGCGGCCGGTATTGAAGACCGCGCACGGACAGGTGCACTGCGATTTCGCGGTGATCGCCGGCAATGCGCTGATGCGCGGCGTCGTGCCGGAACTGGAGTCCCGGATCATGCCGGTCGGCACCTACATCGCCGCGACCGCGCCGCTGGGCGACCAGCGCGCGCGCGCGCTGATCCGCAGCGGCATGGCGGTGGCCGACGCCAACTGGGCGCTGGACTATTTCCGCCTCAGCCGCGACCACCGGCTGCTGTTCGGCGGTCGCGCCAGCTATTCCAACCGGGCGCCGCCCGATCTGCGCGGCACCCTGCTGCGGCGCGTGCGCACGGTGTTCCCGCAGCTGGCCGACGTGGCGCTGGAGTACGTGTGGGGCGGCGAGATCGACATCTCCCTAAACCGCGCGCCGCACTGGGGCGCGCTCACGCCCAACGTGTTCTTCGCCCAGGGGTTTTCCGGCCACGGCGTGGTCGCCACCGGGCTGGCCGGCAAGCTGATCGCCGAGGCGATCGAAGGGCAGTCGGGGCGACTGGACCTGTTCGGGCGCATCCCGCACGCGCCCTTCCCCGGCGGCCGCGCGCTGCGCACGCCGCTGCTGGTCGCGGCCATGGCCTGGTACAGGCTGCGCGACGCGCTGGGATAAGGCGTAGCGAGTTCAAGTCGCGGCCGGGCGGGCTGATAGGCGGAAGTAGGTTCGTACGTCGCTAGGAACGCCACACCGCCACTCCATGCACACCCTGCTCCGCACCCCGCGCGTCCGCAACGGTACGCAGTCCCTGCGGCCTCGCATCCTGCTGGCGGAGGACTCGCCCGCCTATGCGCGAATGCTTAGCGGAACGATTGGGCAGCAGCTCGGGCTGCCGGTCGACGTGGTGTCGAATCTGGCCGGAGCGCGAGCCGCGATGAACGCGCGCGACGACTGGTTCATGACCCTGACCAGCCCGGTGCTCGGAGACGGCAGCCACGATCGGGTGATGGACTTCTTCCTCGAGCGCCAGCTGCCCACCGTGGTCGTGAGCGACGCGTACGACGAGGACCCGCGGCGGCAGGTGCTCGGCGGGTGCGTGATCGACTACGTGCTCAAGCACGCGCCGGGCAGCGTCGACTACCTGGTCTGGCTGGTGCGGCGCCTCGAGCGCAACCGGCGCATCGGCGCGCTGGTGGTGGACGACCCGGCGTCGGCGCATGGCGCCAGCGCGTCGTTGCTGGCCCTATACGGGTTCCGGGTGACCGAAGCCGCCAGCGGCGAGGCCGCGCTGGCGGCCCTGGACGCCGATCCCGGGATACGCCTAGCGGTCGTGTCCCAGGAAATGCCGGACATGAAGGGCGACGAGTTCACCCATCGCCTGCGCGTCCGCCATGCGCGCGACCGGCTGGCCATCATCGGCATCTCCGGCTCGCACGACGCCTCGCTGATCCCGCGGTTCCTCAAGAACGGCGCCAACGATTTCCTGCACAAGCCCTTCTCGCCCGAGGAGTTCCTGTGCCGCGTGTCGCAGAACATCGACCAGCTGGAGCTGATCGGCACGCTGCAGGAGCTGGCCACGCGCGACGGCCTGACCGGCCTGCCCAACCGCCGGCACTTCCTTTCCGAATGCGAGGCGCTGCCGCCGCGCACCCTGGGCCGGCAGCAGGCGGTGACGTCGGCGATCGTGGACATCGACCACTTCAAGCACGTCAACCACCGCTGGGGCCACGACACGGGCGATCGCGCCCTGCGGGCAATGACCCACGCGGTGGCGCGCCATGCCGGCGATACCGGCCTGGTGGCGCGATTCGGCGGCGAGGAGTTCTGCCTGCTGGTGCCGCGCCTCGGGGAGACCGAAGTGCTGGAATATCTGGAGATCCTGCGCCAGAGGATCGAGGCGCTGGAGGTCGATACCGACAATGGGGACGTGCTGCGCATGACCGTGAGCATCGGCGCCTTCCGCACGCGTTTTCCCAGGACGACGCTCAACCAGCTGCTGGGCCAGGCCGACCGCCGCCTGTACCTGGCCAAGGCCGGCGGCCGCAACCGTGTCGTCGCCTACGATTGAGGCGCCGCGCCCGCGTCCGGGCCGGAGGTGCGGGCGGCGCGCGGCACCGTCCACAGCGCCAGCAGGGTCAGCACGGCCGCGGCGCTGAGGTAATAACCGACATAGGCCAGCCCGTAGCCGGCGGCCAGCCGCATCGCCACGTACGGCGCCAGCGAGGCGCCGAAGATGCCCGCCAGGTTGAACGCGAGCGAGGCGCCGGTATAGCGCACCGGCGTGGGGAACATCTCGGCCAGCAGGGTGCCGCACGGACCGTAGGTCAGGCCGGTGATGAACATGCCGCCGACGAGGAAGACGATCACGCCCCACGGTCCGGCGCCGAACAGCGGCGCATAGCCCAGCCCGAACGCCAGGATCGCGAGCGTCGCCAGCACCATCGCGCGCCGGCGGCCACGGCGGTCGGCGAAGACCGCGGCGGCCGGGATGCCCAGGCCGAAGAACACCACGCCGATCATCTGCAGCAGCAGGAACTCCTCGCGCGAATAGCCCAGCCGCGTGGTCGCCCAGGTCAGGGCGAACACCGTCATCAGGTAGAACATGACGAACGTGGCCAGGATCGAGAACGTGCCCGACAGCAGCGCGCGCGGATGTTCGACCAGCACCGTCCGCATCGGCAGGCGCTCGCGCCGGCCCTGGTCGAGCGTGCGGCGGAACTCCGGCGTCTCGGCGATGCTCAGGCGCACCCACAGGCCGACCAGCACCAGCACCCCGCTGGCGAGGAACGGCACGCGCCAGCCCCAGACCAGGAGACTGGCGTCGTCCATCGCCCGGGTCAGCAGCAGGAACACGCCGGTGGACAGGAAGAACCCCAGCGGCGCGCCCAGCTGCGGGAACACGCCGTACCACGCGCGCTTGCCCGGCGGTGCGTTCTCCATCGCCAGCAGCACCGCTCCGCCCCATTCGCCCCCCAGGCCGAGGCCCTGGCCGAAACGGCACAGCGCCAGCAGCGCGGGCGCGAGCACGCCGATGGTGGCGTAGGTCGGCAGCAGACCGATGACGACGGTGGAGATGCCCATGGTCAGCAGCGCCGCCACCAGCGTGGCCTTGCGCCCGATGCGGTCGCCGAAATGGCCGAACAGCACCGAGCCGATCGGCCGCGCGAAGAACGCCAGCGCGAACGTCGCCAGCGACTGCAGCGTGCCCGCGGCAGGATCGGCCGACGGAAAGAACAGCGTCGGGAACACCAGCACCGCCGCCGTGGCGTAGATGTAGAAATCGAAGAACTCGATCGTGGTGCCGACCAGGCTCGCCAGCAGCACGCGGCGCGGGGAATTGCCTGGACCGATGGCGACGGCGGCAGTCATCTTGTGCAATCCGGCGAACTAAACCCGCTTCACTCTACGCGAGCGACGGATAGGGCTGCCGCTGCTTTTCCTTCTCCCACCGGGAGAAAGTGGCGCGAAGCGCCGGATGAGCGCATGCCAATCCGGCAACTAGAGCGTCCGACAATTATAAGATCAGACGGTGCGCGCCCTCATCCGCCCTGCGGGCACCTGCTCCCGCGGGGGAGAAGGAAAGCACTCACCTCTGCCGCGACAGGCTCGCTCGTTTAGCAAGCTCAGCCCTCCAGGTTGATCCAGGTGGCCTTGATCTCGGTGTACTTGTCGAAGGCGTGCAGCGACTTGTCGCGGCCGTTGCCGGACTGCTTGTAGCCGCCGAACGGCGCGGTCATGTCGCCGCCGTCCCAGTAGTTCACCCACACGCTGCCGGCGCGCAGCCGGCGCGCCACCCGGTGCGCGCGGCTGATGTCGCGGGTCCACACGCCCGCGGCCAGGCCGTACTCGCTGTCGTTGGCCATGCGCAGGGCCTGCGCCTCGTCGTCGAAGGCGATCACCGACAGCACCGGCCCGAAGATTTCCTGGCGTGCGATGGTGTGCCCGTGCTCGACCTCGTCGAACACGGTCGGCTCCAGGTAGCTGCCGCCGGCGACGGTGTCGGCGCGCTTGCCGCCGAGCACCAGCCTGGCGCCCTCGCGGCTGCCCCGGTCGATGTAGTCCAGCACGCGGCGGGTCTGCGATTCGTCCACCATCGCACCCATCGGCGCGCCGGGCTCGAACGGATGGCGCGGCTGCATGGCCCTGCCGGCCTCGACCACGCGCGCCACGAACTCGTCCTTGATCGAGCGCTCCACCAGCAGGCGCGAAGCGGCGGTACAGACCTCGCCCTGGTTGTAGAAGATGCCGCCGGCCGCGGCCTTGGCCGCGCGCTCCAGGTCCGGGGCATCGGCGAACACGAGGTTCGGGCTCTTGCCGCCGCACTCCATGTAAGCGCGCTTGAGGTTGGACCGGCCCGCGCACTGCAGCAGCCGCTTGCCGACCGCGGTGGAGCCGGTGAACACGATGCCGTCGACGTCCATGTGCAGCGCCAGCGGCTCGCCCGCTTCCTGGCCGAAGCCCGGCACCACGTTGAGCACGCCGGGCGGGAGTCCGGCTTCCATGGCCAGCTCGGCCAGCCGGATCGCGCTCAGCGGCGATTTCTCCGACGGCTTGAGCACTACCGAATTGCCCATCGCCAGCGCCGGCGCCAGCTTCCAGGCCGCCATCAGCATCGGGAAATTCCACGGCACGATCGCGCCGACCACACCCAGAGGCTCGCGCGTGACCAGGCCCAGCTCGTCGCGCCCGGTCGGCGCGATCTCGCCGTAGACCTTGTCCAGCGCCTCTGCGGTCCAGGCCATGCAGCGCACGGTGGCGGCGACGTCCACGCTGCGCGCGTCGCCGACCGGCTTGCCCATGTCCAGCGACTCCAGCAGCGCCAGCTCGTCGCCGTGCCGCTCGATCAGCGCCGCGAACTTCAGCAGCGCCTTCTTGCGCTGCGCCGGCCTGGCCTGCGACCACTCGCCGGCGTCGAAGGCGCGCCGCGCCGCCCGCACCGCGCGCTCGACGTCCTCGGCCCCGCACTGCGCCACCTGCCCCAGCGGCCTGCCGTCGATCGGACTTATGCAGTCGAAGGTCCTGCCGTCGGCGGCATCCGCGTATCGGCCGTCGATGAAGGCCTGGGTGCGGATCTGCAGGCTATCGGCAAGCGCCTGCCAACCTGCGCGATTAAGATGTGTGGTCATTGCAAGCCCTTCATTGAACAACCCTGCTCTCTCGTGGGCCTTTTCCTTACGGACACGATGGTTCAACTGATTGGAACACTAGCGTAACGGCCACCACATTGGTAACCGACCAAAGGCAATCGGACCGTATTATTCAATTTTACCCAGTGCTTGCGCTATGACTGATATGTGCTCTTTTAGTTTCACCTTCTCTAGAACCTATCTCAAAATTGCCTGAGCAACAGGACTACTGCAGAAACCTGCACAAATCCCAGAAAGTTCTGTGGATGAAACTTCCAGCGGTTCATTCAACAGCCGCCGCTTGTGCTTCATCCACGCAAAGAACCGCTCCACGATCCAGCGCCGCTCGTATC
This sequence comes from Pseudoxanthomonas sp., assembly GCA_035296505.1. Lineage (GTDB taxonomy): Bacteria > Pseudomonadota > Gammaproteobacteria > Xanthomonadales > Xanthomonadaceae > Pseudoxanthomonas_A. The sequence continues at coordinate 949 of DATHAV010000273.1, read as the reverse complement.
GGCGTAGCTCCCGGCCATCCTGCGTCCTGGGCTTTTTCCGGTTCCTGCGGTGCGGCGAAACCATTCTGATGCCTTTACCGTCCAAGTCGTCGTCCAGATCGTCGCTGTCGTAAGCACGGTCGCCAATCACTATCTCCGGCATCGCCTCGATCATGTAGAAGTCCAAGCTCAACTGCACCAGCTTCACTTCATGGTGGTTCGCCGCGTGTGTGCTCACCGACAACGGCAGACCCGCGCGATCCACGATCGCCATGATCTTCACGCCTTTTCCGCACTTCGTCGTGCCGATCTCCAGGCCGCCGCCTCGGCCGTTGGCGAACGTCGCGTCGACGTAGCACTCCGAGGTGTCCAACAGATCGTGCTCACGCAGTTCGTTGGCCAGGTCGGCCGGAATGGCACGCAAAATCTCCTGTTGGGCCCACATCCGGAAGCGACGATGCACCGTCTTGTAGTTCGGATAAGACTGCGGAAGCATCTTCCACTGCGCGCCGGTGTTCAGAATCCAGAGCACTGCATCCAACACCTGGCGAGTCGGCACCGGCTTGCGACGCGCGCGCCCCTCCGGGATGTTTTCCTCCGGGAAGTGGTGTTTGATCCGATCCCAGTGCGCGTCGGAAATCTTCAGCATGTGCCTATTTTACAGGCATTCGTGCTGGTTTTCTATTTTGAGATGGGTTCTAGCCAGTAGGACAAGAATGCTGTGCGATCCATGGCTTTTCCTTCAGAACGTCGCCGGCGTATTGGCGCTGAAGATCACCGCCTCGCCTTCGCCCACGTTGCGGAAGCGGTGCGGGACGTGGTTTTCGAAGTAGTAGGCCTCGCCCGCGCGCAGCACGCGCACGTCCCCGCCCACGGTGACTTCCACTTCGCCCTGCACCACCACTCCGCCCTCCTCGCCTTCGTGCAGCAGCATGCTGGCGCCGGTGTCGGTGCCGGGCGGCATCACCTC
>DATHAV010000272.1:0-2286 GCA_035296505.1 Pseudoxanthomonas sp. | reverse complement strand
CGAATCGTCGGGCGCGTCGATCGCCGCCAGCGGTACCCCGATCTCGTTGTTGCGGTTGCCGGGAGTGACGTAGGTGCTGCCGGCGCGCTCCAGGATCGAGCGCAGCAGCGCTTTGACGCTGGTCTTGCCGTTGCTGCCGGTGACCGCGACCACGCGCACGATGCGCTCGCGCTGCAGCCGGCGTGCGATATCGGCCAGCGCGCGCTGCGCATCGGCCACGATCACCTGCGGCAGCTCCACGTCTACCGCATGCTCGACCAGCAGCGCACCGGCCCCGCACGTGGCCGCGTCGCGGGCGAAGTCATGGCCGTCGAAACGCTCGCCGCGCAGGGCGACATACAGCCCGCCCGGCATCAGGCTGCGGGTGTCGTTGCTCAAGGTGGCGACGAGCGCGTCGTCGCCCCGCAGCTCGCCGCCGCACCAGTGCGCGATCAGGGACAGCGGAAGCCGCTTCATTTGTGTCGCTCCTGCGCGTCCTGCGCCCGCGACACTCGCACATCCTGTGCATCGTCCTGCGCGTCCTGCGCCCGCACTACTTGCAGGCGCGTCTCCAGGCAGCGCCGGGCGACGGCGGTGTCGTCGAAAGGATGCTTGATGCCGTCGATCTCCTGGTAAGGCTCGTGGCCCTTGCCGGCCACCAGCACGACGTCGCCGGCGCCGGCCTCGGCGATGGCCCTGCCGATCGCGCGGGCGCGGTCGCGTTCGACCGTGACCGCGGCGGCATCGCCGAACCCGGCCAGGACGTCGGCGACGATGGCGTCGCCGTCTTCGCCGCGCGGGTTGTCGTCGGTGACGAACACGGCGTCCGCCAGGCGCCCGGCCCCGGCGGCCATCTGCGCGCGCTTGCCCGCGTCGCGCTCGCCGCCGCAGCCGAACACGCACAGCAGCCGCGACGGCGCATGCTCGCGCAGGCTCGCCAGGGCCTGCTCCAGCGCGTCGGGCGTATGCGCGTAGTCGATCACCACCAGCGGCCGGCCGGCGTCGCCGCCCAGACAGTTCATGCGCCCGTGGATCGGCTGCAGCCGCGACAGCGTGCGCGCGATGTCCGCGGGCAGTTGGCCGGTGGCGTACAGCGCGCCGGCCACGGCCAACAGGTTGTCGACGTTGAAGCGTCCCAGCAGCCGGGACTGCACCGGGTGGCGCTGGCCCTCGATCTCCAGCTCGAACGCGATGCCGGCCGGGTTCAGCCGCAGCCCGGCGGCCCGCACCGTCGCGCCCTCGGCGCCGCGCGAGCTCAGTCCAACGGCGCGCAGGCCCGGCGGCAGTCCCGCGAACAGCCGGCGCCCGTAGTCGTCGTCGAGGTTGACCACCGCCGCCTCCAGCTCCGGCCACAGCAACAGCCGGCGCTTGGCTTCGCCGTAGCGCTCCATGGTGCCGTGGTAATCGAGGTGATCGCGGGTGAGGTTGGTGAACACGCCGACCTCGAAGTGCACGCCCTCGACGCGGCCCTGGTCGAGCGCGTGCGAACTCACCTCCATCGCCACCGCGCGCGCGCCGGAATCGCGCATCTGCGCCAGCAGCGCGTGCACCTGCAGCACCAGCGGCGTGGTGAAGCCGGTCGGGAGGGCGTGCCCGTACATGCCGGCGCCGAGCGTGCCGACGGTGCCGCAGCGCGTGCCGCCCAGGTGCCAGGCCTGCGCCAGCAGCTGCACGGTCGAGGTCTTGCCGTTGGTGCCGGTGACTCCCACCACGGTCATCTGCCGCGATGGCCGCGCGTGGAAACGGTCGGCCATGTCGCCCAGCCGCGACCCCAGTCCCGGCACCGCGATCGCTCCCGGCGGCGGCGGCAGCTCCGGGGGCGCCGGCGGCTCGAACAGGATCGCGCTGGCGCCGCGCGCCTTGGCCTGCGCCGCGAAGGCGAGCCCGTGCGCGCCGAAGCCGCCGATGGCGACGAAGCCGTCGCCGGGCTCGATCGCGCGGCTGTCCTGCACCAGGCCGCGCACCACCACATCGCGCGGCAGGTCCACGTCGGGCAGCAGGTCGGCCAGGGTCATGGCCCGCCTCACTGCAGCGTTTCCCGCGGCGGGACCAAGGCGGCGCCGGCCGCCGGCTCGGCCAGCGCGGCCGGCGCTTCCGCCGGCCGCCGGCCCATGCGCGCCTCGCCCTTGGCCTGCGCGGCGAGCCAGGTGTCGATGTCGTCGGGCGGCACGTCCATCAGCCGCAGCGCGCCCTCCATCACGTTGTGGAACACCGGGCCGGACACCGAACCGCCGTAATAGCCCTTCTTCGGATCCGGATCGGTGATCACCACCGCCATCGAGAAACGCGGATTGTCCACCGGCACCA
>DATHAV010000271.1:0-4327 GCA_035296505.1 Pseudoxanthomonas sp. | reverse complement strand
AGGAAATGAAGCCGTTGCGGCGCTTGGCGCGCAGGTAGCGCAGGCCGATGCTGACGGGAATGGGTTTGAACATCAGGGCTCGGTGGGTGACATGGAGCAGGCCGGGCCACGCGACCCGCAAGGCCGCGTCATTGCCAGGTCGCGTATTGGCATACACTCCCGCGCTCTTCCACTTGCCCAGCGCGCCATCCCATCCAGCGCGACCCGCTTCAATGCCACCCACCGAGCCCCGATGTTCAAGCCTATTCCCGTCAGCATCGGCCTGCGCTACCTGCGCGCCAAGCGCCGCAACGGCTTCATTTCCTTCATCTCGCTGGCGTCGATCCTGGGCATCGGCCTGGGAGTGACGGTGCTGATCACCACGCTGTCGGTAATGAGCGGCTTCCAGCGCGAGATCCGCGACCGGATGCTGCAGATGACCGCGCACGCCACCGTCAGCGCGGCCGGCGAGGCCATGCAGGATTGGCCGCACGCGGTGGCGACGGCGCTGCGCGATGGGCGCGTGGCCGGCGCGGCCCCGTACGTGGACGTGCAGGCGCTGATATCGGGCGTGCGCAAGCAGCCGGCGGTGGTGCGCGGGGTGGTGCCGTCGGAAGAGCGCAAGGTGTCGGTGCTGGCCGAGAAGATGAAGTCCGGCAGCCTCGACGACCTGGCACCCGGTTCGTTCAACATCCTGCTCGGCACCGAACTCGCGCTGTGGCTCGGCGTCGGCGTCGGCGACAGCGTGGTGGTGATGCTGGGCGAAACCCAGAGCACGCCGCTGGGCGCGATGCTGCAGCTCAAGCGGTTCAAGGTCGCCGGCACCTTCGAGGCCGGCTACAACGAGATCGACAAGGGCCTGGCCGTCGCCAACATGGCCGACCTGCAGCGCGTGCTGCGCATGGGCGAGGGCGTCACCGGCGTGCGCCTGAAGCTGCACGACATGGACCAGTCGTGGAGCGTGGCCCGCGACCTCGCCGGGCAGCTGCGGGGTCCCTACCTGATCAGCGACTGGACCCGCGAGAACGCTAACCTCTACCACTCGCTGAAGATGGAGAAGACGGTGATGGGCATCCTGCTGTCGCTGATCATCGCCATGGGCGCGTTCAACCTGGTGTCCTCGCAGGTGATGCTGGTGACCGACAAGCAGGCCGATATCGCCATCCTGCGCACGCTGGGACTCACGCCGCGCGGCGTCATGGGCGTCTTCATGGTGCAGGGATCGCTGATCGGCGTAATCGGCACAGTGCTCGGCGTGATCGGCGGCGTGCTGTTGACCCTCAACCTGGAGCGCATCCTGGGTGTGCTCGAATCGGCCTTCGATATCGTGCTGCTGCCCGCGGACGTGTACTACATCACTGGCCTGCCGTACGACCTGCAGTCCAGCGACGTGATGCTGATCGCGCTGGTGGCGCTGACCATGAGCTTTTTGGCCACGCTGTACCCAGCCTGGCGGGCGGCGCGCACCGATCCGGCGGAGGCCTTGCGCTATGAGTGACGCGCGCGCGAACGCGGTGCAGGAGCCGGTGATCAGGGCCGAGGCGCTGGCCAAGACCTACGCCGAAGGCAAGATGCGCACGCCGGTGTTCGACGGGCTGGACCTCGGCGTCGCCGCTGGCGAAACCGTGGCCATCGTCGGCGCGTCCGGCGCCGGCAAGAGCACGTTGCTGCATCTGCTGGGGGGGCTGGACACGCCCACCGCCGGGGAGGTGTACGTGGGCGGGCGGCGCATGTCCTCGCTGTCCGACGGCGCCCGCGGGCAGCTGCGCAACCGGGCGCTGGGGTTCGTGTACCAGTTCCATCACCTTTTGCCCGAATTCACCGCCCTGGAGAACGTGATGATGCCGGTGATGCTGGGCGGCGCCGGCGTCGCCGAGGCTTCCCGGCGGGCCAGGGAATTGCTGCAGCACGTGGGCCTCGGCCATCGCATCGAACACAAGCCCGGCGAGCTCTCCGGCGGCGAACGCCAGCGCTGCGCGGTGGCCCGCGCGCTGGTCAACCAGCCGGCCTGCGTGCTGGGCGACGAACCGACCGGCAACCTGGACGAGAAGACCGCATCGACCGTGTTCGAACTGATGCTGGACCTCAACCGCGCGCAGAAGACCAGCCTGGTGCTGGTCACCCACGACCGTCGCCTGGCCCGCAGGCTGGACCGCGTGCTCGAACTGCACCAGGGCAAGCTGCGCGAAGTGGCCGGCGCCGACGCCTGACCGGCGCGGCCTTCGCGGCCGGTTTCGGATTTTCCCGACGCGGCGGCACGGCGTTGCCGGCTGCCGGCGGCGGCGGCGCCTGTCTAGGCTGTGGCCATGGAAACGGAATTCCACTGATGCGTCCGCAGCGCCCGGCCGGTCCGCCGGCGCTAGGCATTGCCGCCGCGGCCGCGGCGCTCGCCGGCGCGGGCTCGGGGCTGCTGCTGCCGTGGGTTCTTCCTTGGTGGATCCTGGCGCCGGCGGCGATCCTGGGATTCTTCAGCTGGTGGCGCGGTGGCCGCCTGCGCCTGCCGGGCGCGCTGCTGCTGGGGCTGGCGTGGGCAGGACTGCATGCGGCCTGGGTGCTGGGAGCGCAGCTGCCGCCTTCGATGGAGCAGGGGACGGCCAGGGTCAGCGGTCGCATCGTCGACCTGCCGCAGGAAGAGCCGCGCCGCACGCGCTTCAGGCTGCGGGTGGACGACGATGCGCGCCAGCCCGAAGCCTTGCGCGGCGAACTGCTGCAGCTGTCCTGGTACGACGACTTCGGCGCCACCGTCCCGGGTCCGAGGACGCAGCTGCAGGCCGGTGCGCGATGGCGCCTGGACGTCAAGCTGCGGGCACCGCGCGGGCTGGCCAATCCGGGCGGATTCGACGGCGAACGCCATGCCCTGGCGCAGCGCATCGCCGCCAGCGGTTACGTGCGCAACCCAGCCGCTGCCGTCCGCCTGGCGCCGCCGACCGGCATCAACGCCTGGCGCGAACGCATGTCCACGCGCATCGGCCAGCAGGCGGGCGCGCAGTCGGCGCGCTTCATTCGCGCCCTGGCTCTGGGCGATACGCAGGCGCTGGAGCAGCGGGACTGGGAGACGCTGCGCGCGGTGGGCCTGACCCATCTGATCGCGATCTCCGGCTTCCACGTCGGCCTGGTGGCCGGCTTCATGTCCTTGCTGTGCGCCGGCGCATGGCGCCTGTTTCCGCGCCTGGGACGGCGGTTGCCGCGTCCGCAGGCGGCCGCGGCGGCGGCGCTGCTCGGGGCGGTGGGCTACGCTGCGGTGGCCGGTTTCGCGCTGCCGACGGTGCGCACCGTGCTGATGATCGCGGTGGTGGTGCTGGCGCGCGCGTGGCGGCGTCCGCTGGGCGCGGCCGATTCGCTGGCGCGGGCGCTGCTCGCGGTCCTGGCGTTCGACCCGCTCGCGCTGCTGGCGCCGGGTTTCTGGCTCAGCTTCGCCGGCGTCGCCTGGCTGGTGTGGTGCCTGCCGCAGGCATCGGGTCCGCTGTGGCGCGAGTTCCTGTCGGCACAGGGTGCGGTGACCCTGGGGCTGCTGCCGTTGACGGTGGTCCTGTTCGGGCAGGCATCGCTCGCCGGGCCGTTCGCCAACCTGATTGCCATCCCGTGGTGGAGCCTGGTGGTGGTGCCGCTGAGCCTGATCGGCACCGCGCTCGAAGCGGCCGGGCATGGCTGGGGAAGCTGGGCATGGAGGGCGGCGGCGTGGTGCTTCGACTTCACCTGGCCCGGCTTCCGTGCGCTCGCCGAGAGCAGGTTCGCGTTGCATTGGCTCCCGGAAGCGCAGTGGTTCGCGGTGCCGCTGGCGCTGCTGGGCGCGTTCTGGCTGCTGCTGCCGCGCGCGGTGCCTGGCAAGGCCCTGGCGGCGTTGCTGTGGCTGCCGCTGCTGTGGCCCGACCGCCGGCTTCCTGCGCAGGGCGAGGTCGAGCTGATGGTGGTGGACGTGGGGCAGGGGCTGTCGGTCCTGGTGCGCACGCGCGGCCACACGCTGCTCTACGACGCCGGGCCGGCGGTGCGCGACGGATTCGATGCCGGCGAACGCGCGGTGGTGCCGGCGCTGCGCGCGCTCGGAGTCGAGCGTCTGGACACGGTGGTGCTGAGCCACGGCGACAGCGACCACGCAGGCGGATTCGAAGCGGTGCGCAGCGTGATTCCGGTCAGGCATCTGTTGGCGCCCGCTGGCGCGGGTCTGCCGACCGACCGGGACTGCGTGAGCGGTACGCACTGGCGATGGGACGGAGTGACGTTCCGCTTCCTGCATCCCACGCCGCACTTCCCGTACCTGGGCAACGAGGCCAGCTGCGTGCTGCGGATCGAGACTGCGCACGGTGCGGCGCTGCTGACCGGCGACATCGGCGAGGTGATCGAGCGTGAA
>DATHAV010000270.1:0-9286 GCA_035296505.1 Pseudoxanthomonas sp. | reverse complement strand
GAGACCGTCGCGGGTCACCTGCAGCGCGTCGATCACCAGGTTCGGCGGCCGTGCCGGGAGGTCGGGGTAGCGGGTGTCGAGCAGCACCAGCGAACCGTCGGCGGCGCCGCCGACCAGCACGCCATCGTCGGCCAGCAGCAGCGCGCGGTCGTTGAATTCCTGGCTCGACAGGCCGTCGCGCACGCCGAAGCTGCGCACCTGCGCCGACGCGGGCGAGATGCGGAACATTCCGCGGCGCGTGGCCAGCCATAAACGGTTACCGGCATCGATCTGGAGACCGGTGGATTCGACCGCGGGCACGCCGGCGGCGGGAGTCAGCGTCTGCTCGCGCACCCAACCGGACGGGGTGCGGCGCCACGATTCCAGACCTGTGAGCCGATGCACCCAGACCACGTCCGGCCCCTGGAACACGAACGAGAAAATACGGCCGGGGTCCATTCCCGGCACCGGTTGCAGCCGGCGCAGGGACGGCTCCCAGCGCAGCAGGCCCTGCGTCCCCGCCAGCCACAGCGTCCCGTCGGGTCCCACCCGCAGGGTTTCGATATCGGTGGCGGTCAGACCGTGTCCGGACTCGGCGGTGATGCGATCAAGCACCCTGCCGGTGACGGCATCGCGCCGCTGCAGTTCGCCGTCCAGGGTGGACAGCCATATGCTGCCGTCGCCGGTCTGCACCAGCCATTCCACCCGGCCCAGCGTGGGCACGGCGTCGGGGCCGCCGTCGGCGGTCCAATGCATCAAAGCCCCGTCCGCGATGCCTATGCGCATCAACCCTTGCTGCAATCCGACCCACAGCTGCCCGCGATCGTCCTCGAGCAGCGAGCGCGGATGCCGCCGCTTGAGCAGTTCCCGCCGCCACGGCAGTGGCGTCAGCCGCCCGGTCGCCGTATCGATGCGCTGGACCGCGCCCAGGGTGCTGGTCAGCCACACGCCGCCCGCGCGCGCCGGCGCCATCCCCTGGTATATCCCGCCACCGAATCCCTGGGCAGGGGACAGCGCGGCGATCCGGCGCCAGTCCGAGCGCAGGTATCCCAGCCCGCGCATCGGCAGACCCGCCCACAGCGCGCCATCGGGCTGGCGCAGGACCGCCTGCACCAAAGGTCCGGCGTCTGGGTCGTCGGAATCGCGGGCCACGGGTACCGGAGTGCCCTGGCCCTGGGTGCGCCACAGCCCGCCCTGGGTGGCGAGCCAGTACTCGCCGCTCCCGTCGTTGACCAGCGCCATCAATGCGTTGGGGCGCGCGAACATCGCCGACCACGGCGGCGTAGTCCAGCGTCCGTCCGGCTCGCGCACGAACACGCCGGCCGAGGTCCCGACCCAGGTGCGCTCTCCGTCGAGCGTCACCGAGTACACCAGCGGCGATGCGGCGACGGGCAGCGCCACGCGCGTGATCGCCTTGCCGTCGTGATGCGCCAGCCCCGCCAGCGTGCCTATCCACACGCCGCCGCGACCGTCCCGCTCCAGCGCCAGGATGTGCTTGGACGGCAGCGTGCCGGGCGCGCCGCCCCCGGCATCGAAGCGGGTGACCGTGCCGTCTGGGCCGAGCCGGCACAGGCCGGACCCGTAGCCTCCGAACCACACGGCGTCGCCCACGGTGGTGATGGCGAACACCTCGTCGCTATGCATGCCCGGGGTGTTGCCCATGCGGTAATGGCGGAACTGCCGGCGCGCGGCGTCCAGCATCGTGAGGCCGCTGCTCTCGGCCGCGATCCAGAGGCGGTCCTGCGTGTCCACGTGCACGAACTGCAGCACGTTGCTCGGCAGGGATTCGGGATCCGCAGGATCGTGGCGCCAGACCCTGAAGCCGACGCCGTCGTAACGGGCCAATCCGTCCAAGGTGGCGATCCACAGGTAGCCCTGTCGGTCCCGGGCCAGCGCCGTAATCGTGGTCGAAGGCAGCCCTTGCGCCGCATCCATGATGCGGAAACGCGGTATCTCCGGCACCGCCGCCTGCGCGTGGGCGCACGCCAGCAGCCCGCACAGCAACCATTGCCGAAGCTTCATGGCTCCATTCCGCATGACCGGCCTCCCCCGCCACGGGCATGGTCGCAACGGACCGTTGCATGTGCAAGCGGGGTAATCTGCGTCGGCACCGGCCAGAATCCAACGCCTATGACTCCAACGCTTCCAATGCCCCGCGTGCCGCGCTCCATCGCGCGGCTGCTGCTGATGCTATGTGCGGTGGGCACGATCACCCCGGCGCTCGCCGCCGAGGTGCGTTACGCGCTGGACCCGGTGCACACGCGGGTGATGTTCGCGGTCGAGCACGCCGGGTTCTCCAAGGCCCTGGGCACCGTCTCCGGCACGACCGGCACGCTGGTGTTCGATCCGGACGATTGGGCCTCGGCGCGGATCGACGCCACGGTGCCGCTGGCGCGTGCCGACCTGGGCGACGAGAAGTGGAACCGGGCCACGCTGGCGCGCAACCTGCTCGACGGCGAACGCTTTCCCGAGGCGCGTTTCGTCTCGACCCGCGTCGAACCGATCGACGCCCGGCATGCCACGGTGGTGGGACTGCTGACGCTGCGCGGCGTCACCCGCGAGGTGAGCCTGGCGGTGACGCTCAACGCGCTCAAGCGCCATCCGCTGCCGCCGTTCCGTCAGACCGCGGGATTTTCCGCCACCGCCCGCATCAGCCGTTCCCGGTTCGGCATCGACGCGTGGAAGTCGGTGATCGGCGACGACGTCGAGCTGCGGCTGGAGGTCGAGGCAACGCGCAGCCGTGCCGATGCCGACGAAGACGGTGGACCTGCCGATGCCGGCGATCCGCCTGCACCGCAAGACGCCGGGCCGGGGCAAGCCACTGAACCGGCCGACGCCGGCAGGCGCGCGCAAGATCCCATGCCGAAGCCTGCACGATGACGCTGAAGAACACCGATGAGCGCTGGGGCCCGGTCAGCCAGCTGCTGCACTGGCTGATCGTGGCCCTGATCCTGGTCATGGCCGCGGTCGGCCTGGTCATGGACGACCTGCCCAGGACGCCGAAGTACTTCTGGGTCTACACCGCGCACAAGTCGACCGGCATCACCATCCTGGCGCTGGTGCTGCTGCGCCTGGGCTGGCGCTGGTACGCCGGCAGTCCCGCGCCGGTGGCCGGCACCCCAAGCTGGCAGCACAGGATCGCGGTGCTCACCCACGTGCTGCTGTACGCGCTGATCCTGGCGATGCCGCTGTCGGGCTGGCTGTACGATTCGGCCAGCGGCCTGCGTCCGTTCCGCTGGTTTGGCCTGTTCGACATGCCCAAGTTGGTGGGCCCCGACCGGAATCTGGGCGATCTGGCCCGCGTCGCGCACGAATGGCTGTTCTGGGGGCTGGTCGCGCTGGTGGCCGTGCACGCCGCCGCCGCCTTCCACCACCACCTGTTCCGCGGCGACGTCACCCTGGTCCGCATGCTCCCCTCCCGCTGGCGCAGGCAGCACGCGCCGGCCTCCGCTGAAACCACCTAAGGAAACCCCATGTCCTCCAGATTCGCCTCTCCCGCACTGACCGCCGCCGCGCTGGTGGCGATGCTGTCCGCGGCCCCGGCGGCCGCCGCCGACTACGTGCAGGCCCCGGGCTCGACCCTGGTGTTCGCCACCCGCTACGACGGCGAAGTCTTCACCGGCCGGTTCGCGGGCTTCACCACCACCCTGCGCTTCGACCCGGCCGCGCTGGCGGACGCGAGGCTGGACGTGGTCATCCCGCTGGCGGGCACCAGGACCGGCAACGACGACCGCGACTCGACCCTGGCCGGCAGTGACTTCTTCAACGTCGCCAAGTTCGCCCAGGCGCGCTACACCGCCAGCAGGTTCCGCGCGCTCGGCGGCAACCGCTACGCCGCCGACGGCACCCTGAACCTGCGCGGCGTCAGCAAGCCGGTCACCCTCGACTTCACCTGGGCGCCAGGCGCGCAGCCGGTGCTGGCCGGCAAGGCCACGGTCAAGCGCCTGGACTTCGGCGTGGGCGGCGGCGACTGGAGCGACACCGGCACCTTGCCCAACGAAGTGGCGGTCAGCACCAGGGTGGTGTTCAGGACCAAGTAGCCGGCCACCCTCGTGCGCAAGCCTGGCGTAGTGCTGACGGCCGCAGCCTGGCTGCTGATGCTTGCGTTCGCCGGCGGTACCGCATTCAGTCTCTGGGTCGGCGGTGAGTTGATTGCCGCTCGCCCGGCCGTCATAGGCGCGAGCCCTGCCGATCTGCATGCCGAAGACATCGTCATCGGCAGCGGGGATCGCACGATACGCGGCTGGTGGATGCCCGGCGACAGGGACAAGGCGTCGGTACTCCTGCTGCACGGCATTCGGGCCAATCGGCTGGCGATGGTGGGCCGCGCGCATGCTGGCCAAGCATGGCTATTCGGTGCTGCTGATCGATCTGCCCGCGCATGGGGAAAGCGCCGGTCGCGCCATTACCTTCGGGTTGAACGAATCGCACGGGGTCCAGTCCGAGCTACGTTGGATCAGCTCTCGGCGACCTGGGAAGCCGGTCGCCGCCATCGGCGTTTCATTGGGCGGCGCAGCCATCCTGCTGGGTCCTTCGCCAACCGGCTTCGATGCGGTGGTCCTCGAGGCGGTCTACACCGACGCACGCCGCGCGCTGCAGAACCGCATGCAGATGCGGGTGGGGCGCGCGGCCCCGGTGCTGGGCAAGCTGCTGGAGTGGCAGCTGGAACCACGCCTGCAGATCTCCCTTGACCAGCTTCGGCCGGTCGATCGCATCGACGCGGTGGCGCACCGGTCATGGCCATCGCCGGCGCGCGCGATCGGCACACCACGCCCGCGGAATCGGCCGAATTGTTCGCACGAGCGCGATCGCCCAAGCAGTACTGGCTGCTGCCGCAAGCCGCGCACCAGGATTTCGAACGGCTGGGACCGCTCGACTACGAACGCGAAGTGATTTCCTTTCTGAATCGGGCGCTGCCGCCGCCAGCGCTCACCGATTGATCGAAGCGCTCGAAATGGCTTGCCGCCAGGCCCGCAACCGTTCGGCGTCGAACGGCCAGTCCAGCTCCAGGCCGCTTGCCGCATCGCGCAGCACCGGCACCCGCGTGCCGTAGCGCCGCTCCAGTTCGGCGTCCTCGTCGATGAACACGCTCTCGAACTCCGGCGCGCGCGCGGCCGCCAGCACGTCCAGCGCCAGGTCGCACAGGTGGCAGTCGTCGCGCTGGTAGAGGATCAAGGCCAAGGAGTCACCAAGCGGTCATTCGGGGGGCCGATGCGGCGGCGCGGCGCCTGGGCGTTCACGGCGGCCGCATAGAATAGCGCCATGGCAGTCAGCGTTTTCGACCTTTTCAAGATCGGCATCGGGCCGAGTTCCTCCCACACCGTGGGCCCGATGCGCGCCGCCGCGCGCTTCGTCGCGCGCTGGCTGGAACAGCCCGGGCGGCTGCAGGAGGTGGCCCGCGTACGCGCCGAAGTGTTTGGCTCGCTGGCCTTGACCGGGCGCGGACACGGCACCGACAAGGCCGTGCTGATGGGGCTGGAGGGCCATTACCCGCACCAGATCGATCCCGACATCATTCCCGGCGCGCTCGAGCGCATCCGCGGCGGCCGGCGGCTGATGCTGGGCGGAAAGCACGCCATCGCGTTCGACGAGAAACGCGACCTGGCGATGAACAAGCGCCAGAAGCTGCCCTACCACACCAACGGCATGCGCTTTGCCGCCTTCGATGCGGAGGGCGAGGTGATCGCCACGCGCGACTATTACTCGGTCGGCGGCGGTTTCGTGGTCAACCAGGACGACGCCGCGGAAAACCGAATCGTGGCCGACGAAACGCCGTTGCCGTATCCGTTCCACAGCGGCGATGAACTGCTGGCGCAATCGGCGCGCCACGGCCTCAGCATCGCCCAGCTGATGTTCGAGAACGAAAAGGCCTGGCGCGGCGAGGACGAGATCCGCGGCAACCTGCGCGAGATCTGGTCGGCGATGCAGCGCTGCGTGGCCCGCGGCATCCGCGAGGAAGGCACTCTCCCCGGCGGCCTGCACGTCTCGCGGCGCGCGCCGGCCCTGCACCGCGAGCTGTCCAGCAAGCCCGAGGCCGCCATGCGCGACCCGCTGACCACGCTGGACTGGGTCAACCTGTACGCGCTGGCGGTCAACGAGGAAAACGCCGCCGGCGGGCGCGTGGTCACCGCGCCCACCAACGGCGCGGCCGGCATCATCCCGGCGGTATTGCACTACTACGAGCGCTTCATTCCCGGCGCTAATGAGACCGGTGTGTTCACCTTCCTGCTGACCGCCGCCGCCATTGGCATCCTGTACAAGGAGAACGCCAGCATCTCCGGCGCCGAGGTGGGCTGCCAGGGCGAAGTGGGCGTGGCCTGTTCGATGGCCGCCGGCGGCCTGGTCGCCGCGCTCGGCGGCAACAGCGGCCAGATCGAGAACGCGGCCGAGATCGGCATGGAGCACAACCTGGGCCTGACCTGCGACCCGATCGGCGGGCTGGTGCAGATCCCGTGCATCGAGCGCAACGCGATGGGCGCGGTCAAGGCCATCAACGCCAGCCGCATGGCCATGCGCGGCGACGGCAAGCACAAGGTGTCGCTGGACAAGGTCATCAGGACCATGCGCGACACCGGCCGCGACATGCAGGACAAGTACAAGGAGACCAGCCGCGGCGGCCTGGCGGTCAACGTCATCGAGTGTTGAACACGTGGGTTGCGCATCATGCGCCGCCCGCGGGTTGCGACCCGATGCGGTTGCGGCGGTTTGAATCTCTGTTTTGCTGCCTTAATCATGCCGATGCGCCTGCCGATACTCGTCAGGCAATTCGTCCTGATGATGCCGGTCGCTCGCTCCTCAGAGCCGACATGGTGCCCGATCACGGCGGAGCTACGGACACCAGGTATCTGCACGAGATGAAGTCTTCCGACTTCTCATTGGACCAGCGTCTGTCAATGAATTTATTTTCACCACTAATTCTCTTTGTAATAAGTGCTTATAACTTCAAAAAATTTTTGTCTTGTGATGGTTAATGGCAATTTTTTTTATAAGGCCAAGACTTTTGAAGAAGATTCTGTATTCGGTAACCAGCCCTGAAAAATCAGCATCTGCCATGTTTTCAATTTCTTTCTCGCTGTCTGGGAGTGCTTTTTTGCCAATCTCCCTATACAATTTTTGCACGATAATCTGTCCTGTGTTTGCCAGTTATCACCTAATGTTTCCCACAAACAGATAACACCTAAAAGCCTTAATGGATCATCTCCAATAAATTCCCGATTTCCTTTTATTGCCCAAAAATCTCCATAATAGCCCTCACGGCGGTCAGGATATAAGAATATTTTATAGCCTTTGGATTCAATAATAGTCAAGGCCCAGTCGTACGTATTAGCTGCATCTGCAATCCTACAACTTCCATTGTCCTCTATATTTTCCAGTTTTTGTGTCGTGTCCATAGGTTGCCAAGAATTCGTTTCATTTATGGGGCAAGGGCAAAAATTGCAAGCTTTATTATCTTATCGGTTTTGAATTTCAGGGCCCGACGTCTTTGCCCGATAGCGGTACGGCGGTACCGCTGTACGGGACGGCTTCCGCGCCTATTGGATCAGCGATCGATGTGCTCGTAAGCATTTGGGCACATGGTTGCATCCGGTGAGGTCGACTTCCGCGACTCATCAAGCCGGCTCGTTACCGTTTCGCTTCGCACAACCGGTGCCACGGTACTCCGCAGAAACCCGGCGCATTCGACCGGGTACTGCCGCGGGTGCCGGAAAAACCGATAGGTGGTAGCGGGCGGTGCACACGCTCAGCGGCCCGAGATCAGCAGCACGTCGTCCAGCAGCGCCGCCGCCGTGACCTCGGCGCCCGCCCCCGGGCCCTGGATCAGCAGAGGTTGCTCCGCATAGCGGTCGCTGTGAATGGCCACGCAGTTATCGGTGCCGGCGCCGGCGGACAGAGGGTCTTCCCGACTCACCTCGACCAGCCCTACCCTCGCGCCCTCCGCGTCGATGCGCGCGATCAGGCGCAGCGCCGCATCCGATTCGCGCGCGCGGCGCAGGCGCGCGGAGAGCGGCGCGTCCAGCAGATGAAGGTGACGGTCGACCGCGTCGGCCGGCAACGACGCCAGCGCCGGCGGCACCAGCGACTCCACGCGCACCGCGTCGGCCTGCAGCGCCAGACCGGCGGCGCGCGCCAGGATCAGCAGCTTGCGGCGCACGTCCTCGCCCGAAAGGTCCACGCGCGGATCGGGCTCGGTATGGCCGGCTTCGCGCGCCTCGCGCACCAGCGCGGAAAAGTTCCGGCTGCCGTCATAGCGGTTGAACAGCCAGGCCAGCGAGCCGGACAGGACGCCTTCGATGCGATGGATGCGATCGCCGCCGGCCACCAGCGCCCGCAGGCTGCGCAGCAGCGGCAAGCCGGCGCCCACCGTGGCGCTGTCGCCGTAGCGGGCGCCGGATTCGCCGCTCGCGGCGACGATGGCCTGGGCGCGCGCGGCGGCGGCGCCGACTCCCAGCTTGTTGGCGGTGACCACGTGCACGCCGCGGGACAGCCATTGCGCGTGCCGGTCGGCGACGCTGTCGCTGGCGGTCGCATCCACCAGCACATCGCCACGGTTCAACGCCACGTCTTCCGTCCACGGCGGCAACATGCGCGCAACGCGTGGCGCGGCGTTGGCCGCCGCCAGCGCACGGCCCGGCCCCTCCACGCATTCGTGCAGCGCACGCGAATTGCCCAGCCATGCCAGCGGCGGCAGCGCCAGATCACGCTGCCGCAGCCGCTGGTAGCGGTCCACGAACGCGCTGCCGACCACGCCGGTTCCCAGCAGCGCCAGCCGCGGCGTCGCCGGGCGCGGGGCGGCCAAGGCGACGACCCGGCTCATGCGTCCGCCAGTTCGGGAGCGCGCGCCTGCGCCTGCGCCTGCGCGCACGCGGCACGCTGCGCGCGCTGCAGTCCGAGTTCGAGGTCGGCGAGCAGGTCTTCGTCCGACTCGATCCCTACCGACAGCCGCAGCAGTCCGTTCGAGATACCGGCCTTGGCCCGTGCCTGGGGGCTCATCGCCGCGTGGGTCATCGACGCCGGATGCGCGACCAGGCTTTCGACCCCGCCCAGCGATTCGGCCAGGGTGAAGTAGCGCAGGCCGTCGACGAAAGCCCGCGCCGCCGGCTCGCCCCCATGCAGCTCCACGCTCAGCATGGCGCCGAACCCCTTCTGCTGGCGCGCCGCCAGCGCATGCCCCGGATGCGACACCAGGCCCGGGAAATACAGCTTGGACACCGCCTCGTGCGCATGCAGCCGCGCGGCGATGGCGCCGGCGTTCTCCTGGTGCACGCGCAGGCGCGCGTCGAGCGTGCGCAGCCCGCGCAGGGTGAGG
>DATHAV010000269.1:0-8799 GCA_035296505.1 Pseudoxanthomonas sp. | reverse complement strand
GACCCAGGCCAAGATCGCCGACATGAAGTGCAAGCTCGATGCCGCGACCCTGCTGACCCTGCGCGCCGCGTGGCTGAAGTCCAGGGGACAGCGCTTCAGCACCGAGGCCTCGGTGGCCAAGCTCACCGCCTCGGAGGCGGCGATGTGGATCACCCACCAAGCGGTGCAGATCCACGGCGGCATGGGCTATTCGAAGGAGATGCCGCTGGAGCGCTACTTCCGCGACGCCAAGATCACCGAGATCTACGAAGGCACCTCGGAGATCCAGCGCCTGGTGATCGCGCGCAACGAGACCGGATTGCGCTGAAGTGGCCCGCGCTCCAGCGTCGCCGCGTGCGCGGCGCTCGCTGGAGCGTTCGACCGCGATGCCAAGCTCACCGGAATCCATCAAGCACCCCGGAGATCCAGCGTCTGGTGATCGCGCGCAACGAACCGGATTGCGCTGGACCGGGTTGTGTCGAAAGAGAGAAGAAAGCCCGGCGAGCCCGGGCTTCCCTGTTGCAGGCCTGAAATCAGTCGGACCTGCCTGCCGCCGGCGCGGCCGGCGAACCGAACCGGTCGCCGAAGAAGTCGCCCTTGTTCCAGCTCGGCCTCCGGTCCGCATCGCCGACCAGCTGCCCGATGCGCGCGTTGAGGCGTGCCAGGCGCGCGGCGTCGCCGTACTGGATCGGCTGCGATACGTCGTCGCAGGGACGGTGGTAGCAGCGGCGGCGGAACGCCTTTTCGGCGGCGACCGGATCGACGTCCGACCCTTCGGCCGCGATGACCCCGCCCTTCAGGTACACCGCCGGCACGCCGGCGCGCACGAACGCGAACTGGTCGCTGCGCACGAACACCACTTCCTCGGGCGCCGGGTCGGGGGAAAGCGATACGCCCACTTCGGCCGCGGCCGTCTCCAGCACCGCCTGCAGCGACGAATGCTCCACGCCGATCGGGACCACGTCGCGGGTCGGCGCCAGCAGCACGGGCATGTCCATGTTGATGTTGGCCACCATGCGGTCCACGCCTGCGGGCGGATGGGTCGCGAACCACTGCGCGCCCAGCAGGCCCCTTTTCTTCGGCGGTCACGGCCACGAAAACCATCGAGCGTCGCGGCGCCTTGGGCGCGGCGGCCAGCTGGCGCGCGGCCTCGAGCATGATCGAAATTCCCAGCGCGTTGTCCAGCGCGCCGTTGTAGATGCCGTCGCCGTTTTCCTCCGGGCCCACGCCCAGATGGTCCAGATGCGCGCTGTAGACCACGTGCTCCCCGCGCAGCGACGGGTCCGAACCGGGCAGGCGCGCGACGACGTTGCGCGATTCCATCGGCTCGATGGTGGTGCTGCCGGCCAGGAGCAGGGTGCCGGGGAGTTCGAACGGGGTGAGCGTGCCGGCTTCGGCGGCGTCGAACACCTGTTTCGCGGTGCGGCCGCTGCCGGCGAATATCGCGCTGGCCGCGGCGGCGCCGGCCACGGCCGTGGCCTGGATCTGCGGAAAGCTGTCCACGCCGCCGCCATCCTCGCCGCGCAGGCGCATTCCCGGCATGGCGGCGGTGCTGGCGGTGCGCTCCCACGGCGTGCGCGCCTCGTGCTCGCGCGAATTGAGCATGACCACACCGATGGCCCCCTTCTCGGCCAGGGTCCGCATCTTGTGGGTGCCGTTGGAGTAGAACGCGCGGCGGTCGTTGTCGAAGCGCGAAGGGGCGCCGCTGAGTACGATCGCGATCCTGCCCTCCAGGTCGACGCCGGCGAAGTCGTCGTAATCCAGGTCCGGCGCGCTCACGCCATGGCCCACGAACACCGCCTGCGCGCGCAGCGAGTGGGTGGCGGTCCGGTAGTTGAGGCCCGACAGGTAGTGCTTGCCTGGCTTCAGCACGGTGGTGCGGCCGTCGCGTTCGATCTCGAACCGGCTGCCTTCCATGCCGCGGGTCGCGCGCAGCAGCGGCACGCGCTGGAAATAGGTGCCGTCGTCGCCGGCCGGCTCCAGGCCGAACTCGGCGTAGCGTGCGGCCACATGCTCGGCGGCGAGATCGTACCCGGGAGCGCCGGTCTGGCGGCCCTCCAGCTCGTCGCTGGCCAGGTAGCGCACGTCGGCCTCGATGCGTGCGGCCGCCTCGGCGGAGGCGGCGTCCGCCGAGGCCGCGGCAACGGGGTCTTCGCCGGTGCGCCGGCAGGCGGCGGTGGCGATCAGGAACACAAACAGGAACAGGGACAGCAGGGCGGCGCGTCGGCGCATCGTCGGATCCCGCATGTCGGCGCCGGACCTTATCACGCGGCGGCGCACGCTCGCGGCGCGTACCCGATACGCTCCGTGGGGCGCGATGGCGGTGTCCGCAGCGACGGCGCGCCGCTACTGCGGCAACGCCGGAGGCACCGGACCGGCAGCGTCCGCGCCGTCGCCAGGCGCGTGCCCGCGGTCGGCGCGGTGCTCGCGCGCGAGGAACAGGTAGAACGCCGGCAGCACGAACAGGGTGAAGGCGGTGCCGATGGTCATGCCCGAGGCGATCACCATGCCGATGGCGAAGCGCGAGGCCGCGCCCGGACCGCTGGCGATCAGCAGCGGGATCATGGCGAACACCAGCGCCGCGGTGGTCATGAGGATAGGGCGCAGGCGGATGCCGCAGGCGCGTTCGATCGCTTCGCGCTTGCCCATGCCCCGTTCGAGCTGCAGCTTGTTGGCGAACTCGACGATCAGGATGCCGTGCTTGGAGATCACGCCGATCAGCGTGACCAGCCCCACCTGCGTGTAGATGTTGATGCTCATGCCCGGGAACGCCTCGATTCCCGAGAACTGCAGAATGCCCGCCGCCATCGCCAGGACGTTGAGCACCAGCAGCGCGCCGCTGATGGCCATCGGCACGGTGATCAGCATGATCAGCGCGTCGCGGAAGCTCTCGAACTGCGCCGACAGCACCAGGAAGATCACGATCAGCGCGAACACCAGCGTCACCAGCATGGTCGCGCCTTCCTGCTTGAACTGCCGCGACTCGCCGGCGTAGTCCACGCTGTAGCCCTGCGGCAGGACTTCGGCGGCGGCTTGTTCCAGCACCCGCAGGGCGTCGCCCTTGGACACCCCGGGGCGCGGCGCGAAGGTGATGCCGACCGCGTTGAGCTGCTGGAAGCGCTTGAGCGTCTGCGGCTGCGCGCTCGCCTTCAGCGTCACCAGGGTCGAAAGCGGGATCAGATCGCCGTCGCGGGTGCGCGTGTAGTAGTTCTCCAGCTGGGCCGCGTTGAGGCGGTCGCTGCGCTGCACCTGCGGAATCACCCGGTAGGAGCGGTTCTGCATGGCGAAGCGGTTGACGTAGCCGCCGGCCAGCATCGCCGCCATGTCGGCCGACAGCGTGCGCATGTCCACGCCCAGGGTGGCGGCCTTGTCGCGGTCGATCTGCACCTCGATCCGCGGCTTGTCGATCTTCAGGTCGGTGTCCAGGAAGATGAAGCGCTTGCTCGCCTGGGCCTTTTGGATGATCGCGTCGGCCAGCTCCTTGAGCTGCTCCAGCGAACCGACGCCGCCGACCAGGAACTCGCCGCCGCCGTCGCCGCCGGCGCTGGGCAGCGAGGGCGGCACCAGGGCGAAGGTGTTGAGGCCGGTCACGCCGGACAGGGCCGGCTGCAGGGATTGCTCCAGCACCTGCCTGATCGAACGTTCGCGCTCGCTCCAGGGCTTCATCACGAAGCCGGCGACGGCGCTGTTGCTGGCCCCGCCGCCGAAACCGCCGTTGAACAGGAAGAAGTCGTTGATCTCGGGAATCTCGCGCGCCGCCGCGGTCATCTCCTCGGTGTAGAGCTCCACGTAGTCCAGCGTGGTGTAGGCGTCCGCGCTGCCGATGGCGAACACGAAGCCCTCGTCCTCGGCCGGGGCCGGCTCCTTGGGCGCGATGATGTACAGGAACACGCAGGAGACGAACACGATCAGGCCGAAGGTGGCGATCACGCCGCGCGTGGCCAGGGCGCCGTGCAGCTTGCGCTCGTAGCCGCCGCGCAGCGATTCGAAACGGGCGTCCAGCCACGCCTCGAGCCTGCCCTTGCCGCCTTCGCGGTGCGGCTTGAGGATCTTGGCCGACATCATCGGGGTCAGGGTCAGGGCGATGACCCCCGACAGCAGCACCGAGCCGGCCAGGGTGAAGGCGAACTCGGTGAACAGCACGCCGGTGAGCCCGCCCTGGAAGCCGATCGGCAGATACACCGCGACCAGGGTGGTGGTCATCGCGATCACCGGCCACGCCAGTTCGCGCGCGCCCAGCAGCGCCGCGTCGGTGGGCGTCATGCCTTCCTCGATGTGGCGGTGGATGTTCTCCAGCACGATGATGGCGTCGTCGACCACGATGCCGATCGCCAGCACCATCGCCAGCAGGGTCAGCAGGTTGATGGTGAAGCCCATCAGCAGCATCAGGAACAGCGAGCCGATCAGCGACAGCGGCACCGTCACCGCCGGGATCAGCACGCTGCGCAGCGACCCCAGGAACAGGTAGATCACCACGATGACGATGATCACCGCCTCCACGATCGTGCTGATGACCTCGCCGATCGCGTCCTCGATGGCCTCGGTGCTGTCGTAGGGAATGGAGCCGACGATGCCTTCGGGCAGCTGCGGGATGATTTCCGAATCCCAGACCCGGCGCACTTCGCCGATCACGTCCAGCGAATTGGCGTCGGGGGAGACGAAGATGCCCATGAAGGTCGCGGCGTCGCCGTTGATGACCACCGAGGTGCCGTAGGACTCCGAGCCCAGGACCACGTCGGCCACGTCGCCCAGCCGCACGATCGCGCCGTTCTCCTCGCGCACCACCAGCTGCCGGAATTCCTCGGGCGTGCGCAGGTCGGTGCGCGCGGTCAGGTCGATGGCCACCATCTGGCCCTTGGTCGATCCCAGCGCGGACAGCACGTTGTTGTTCTGCAGCGCGGCCGACACCTCGCTGGCGGTGACGTCCAGCGCCGCCATGCGGTCCGGCTTGAGCCACACGCGCATGGCGAAGGTGCCGGCGCCGAGGATGTCGGCGCGCTGCACGCCCTCGATGGTGGCCAGGCGCGGTTCGACCACGCGGGTGAGGTAGTCGGTGATCTGGTTGTTGTCCAGGCGCTCGCTGGCGAAGGACACGTACATGGCGGCGATCTGCTGGCCCTGCTGCAGGTCGATGACCGGATCCTCGGACTCCACCGGCAGCTGCCCGCGCAGCTTGTTGACCTTGGCCGCGATCTGGGTGAGCGCCTCGTTGGCGTCGGCGTCCAGGCGGATGTAGGCCTGGATGTTGCTGACGCCGGCGGCGCTGGTGGAGACCAGGTAGTCGATGCCTTCGGCGCTGGCGATCTCGCGCTCGAGCGGCGTGGTGATGAAGCCCTGGATCAGGTCGGCGTCGGCGCCGAAGTAGGCGGTGCTGACGGTGACCACCGCGTTCTGCAGCTCCGGGTACTGGCGCACGTTGAGCTCGTTGAACGAGCGCAGGCCCAGCAGCAGGATGAACAGGCTGACGACCAGCGCCAGCACGGGCTTTCTGACGAAGATATCGGTGAATTTCATCGGGATCGGTCTTGTCCGGTGTGCGGCGGTGGACGTTCGAGTAAGCGGGCGCGGGAACCGAACGACCGGTGGCGGGCGGTCCGGAGGCCACGGCGCATGCCCGGATCGGAGGCTCAGCGGTTTTCGGGCGTCGGCTGCGCGTCCGCGGTGGGCTGGACCTTGTCGTCGATGGTCACGTCGGCGTTGTTGCGCAGGCGCAGCAGGCCGCTGGTGACCACGCGCTCGCCGGCCTTGAGGCCTTCGCTGACTTCGATCAGGTCGCCGCGGGTGGCCCCGGTCTTGACGAAGCGCTGCTTGACCAGCAGCCGCGGCGCTCTCAGCTTGTCCAGCGGTGCCTGCTGGATCACGTACACCGCGTTGCCGTAGGGATTGAAGCTGACGGCGGTCTGCGGCACCACGACCACGTCGCGCTCGCCGCCCAGGTCGAAACCGACGCTGGCGAAGGTGCCTGGGCGCAGCCTGGATTCGGGATTGGGCAGCGTCGCCTGCACCCGGAAATTGCGAGTGCTGGGATCGACCTGCGGCTCGATCGCGGTGACCTTGCCCTGGAACGACTGCCCCGGCAGCGCGTCCACCCTGGCGCTCACCTCGGTGCCTTCCAGCACCTGGCCCATGCGCTGCTCGGGCAGGGTGAAGTCGAGGTAGATGGGGTCCATCGACTGCAGGCTCACGATCGGGCTGCCGGGGCTGACGAACTGGCCCAGGTTGACCCGGCGGATGCCGAGGATGCCGTCGAACGGCGCGCGTATGGTCTTCTGCGCGATCAGCGCGCGCTGGGCTTCGGCGTTGGCGAGCGCCGAAGCGGCGTCGGTGGCGCGCTGCTCGACCTCGGCCTGCGACACCAGCTTGTCGCGACCCAGCGCCTGCCAGCGGTCGCGCTGCACCACCGCCAGCTTCGCGGCCGCCTCCAGGGCCCGGAGCGTGGCCACCTCGCCGGCGGTGTTGAGCTCGACCAGCACGGTACCGGCCTTGACCGGCTGCCCGGCCTCGAAGCGCAGCGCCCGGACCACGCCGCCCGCTTCGGTGGTGACGTCGGTGCCGTTGACGGCCACCAGGGTGCCGACCGCCTGCGCGCTGTCGCTCCAGCGTTCGGCCTTGACCGTGTAGCTGCTCACCGCGACCGGCGGCTGCGGCATGTTGTCGAAGAACCGGTTCATGCCGGCGTTCATGAACGCCTTGACCGCGAATACGCCGCCGAACACCACCAGCGTGGCCAGCAGCATCCAGAACATGCGCTTGCGCGAAGACACCGGTTTTTTGCGCTTCGGCGCTACAGCCATGACAGACCTCTTGGAATTGACCTGCCGCCGCGCGGCGCGGCGGCTGGTGGCGGGATGATTGGTGCTGCGGATCGCGCGCGGCTTGCGCCTGCCGACGTCGGATGTCGGCCCAGGGAGCGGCAGGACGGCGCACGATACCGCCCCGTCGATGACAGGTGAAGTGCCGAGGTCGACTGTCGATCGGGCTGTGTGGCTCGAGTCCCAAATCCACGACCGGCAGAGCCACGACGTTCACCCGACTCGCGAGGAGCCTCCTGCTCGCAGCAGATGACGGAAGGGCGCGGGTTTCTTCGGACCAACAGCTTCAAGTTGCAAACGGCGGCGGCGGAAGTCGACGGCCCGGCATTACCAAGCCGATGACTCCGCCGACCCGATACCGCGAGCGAGCATGGATCGCATGGTCCGCAAGCCTTGGGCCGGCACGGCGATCGACGCGGCCGCGGCGCGGGTGCCGGCGCGGATGTGCGGGCGCGATGCGATGCGGCCGCGCAGCAAGGACAAGTTTGCGCACGCGGCTACAATTGCGGCCCAGTCTCCAATCTGAGCCACGGCCTGAATGAACGCTGTCCGCAATTCGAGGAAAACCGGAAAATCCGCCGTCGAGGAGCGCGGCAAGACCGTCGACAGCAAATCCGTGAGCAGGTCGAACCGATCCAAGTCAAGCCAGCCCAAACCGGCCGAATCCAGCGCAACCCAATCCAGCGCGATCGAGCCCGGGGTGCCGGCGGTGTTTTCGCTGGAGCCCATCTTCGCCGCCCTCCGCGAGCGCGTGCCGGCCTCCCGCCAGGCCGAGGCCATTCGTTTCGCGAGCGACTTCTACAAGCGCATGGAATACGACGAGTACCCGCACCACGCGCCCGAAGGCTGGGGCGCGCTGGCCTGCGACATGCTGGAATTCGTGCGCGTGCGCAAACCGGGCACGGTCAACGTGCGCGTGTTCAACGCCAGCCGGAAACGGCACGGCTGGGAGTCGCCGCATACCGTGCTGCAGATCGCCAACGACGACATGCCGTTCCTGGTCGATTCGGTGAGCATGGCGATGGCCGACATGGGCATCGGCGTGCACGTGCTGGGCCATCCGGTCGTGTGCATCAGCCGCGACAAGTCCGGCAGGCTCGTCGCCGTGGGCGAAGGCAAGGCCGAGTCGCTGATGCTGCTGGAGATCGACCGCCAGCCGGCCGAGCAGATGCCGGTGGTCGAATCCCGCAT
Organism: Pseudoxanthomonas sp.; assembly: GCA_035296505.1. GTDB lineage: Bacteria > Pseudomonadota > Gammaproteobacteria > Xanthomonadales > Xanthomonadaceae > Pseudoxanthomonas_A. The sequence continues at coordinate 817 of DATHAV010000269.1, read as the reverse complement.
CCGCAAGGTGCTGGGCGAGGTGCGCGCGATCGTGCGGGACTGGGGCGCGATGCGGGAGAGGATGGTGCTGCTGGCCGACGAGCTCGCCACCCGGCGCATGCCGCTCGGCGATTCGGGACGGCGCGAGGCGCAGGAATTCCTGCGCTGGGCGGCGAACGACCATTTCACTTTCTTCGGTTTCCGCGAGTACCGGGTGGAGAAGGAGGACGGCGACCGCGTGCTCAAGGCCGTCGACGGCACCGGGCTGGGCCTGCTGCGCGGCAAGGACGCATCGTCACCGCGCAAGGTCACCTCGCTGGTGGCGCACTACATCCCGCAGTCGGGTGCGGTCGACAACCTGATCCTGACCAAGACCAATGCGCGCTCCAGCGTGCACCGCCCGGGGAACCTGGACTACATCGGCGTGCTCGAGTTCGACGCCAAGGGCAACGCGATCGGGGAGCAGCGTTTCGTGGGCCTGTACACCTCCAGCGCCTACAACCGCCGCCCGTGGGAAATCCCGCTGGTACGCGAGCGCCACGAGCACGTGATGCGGCAGTCGGGCCTGGCGCCCAACAGCCACAGCGGCAAGGCGCTGCGCCACATTCTGGAAACGCTGCCGCGCGAGGAGCTGTTCCAGTCCAGCGAAGAAGAGCTGGCGCGCACCGCGATGGGCATCCTCGGCCTGCAGGAGCGCGTGCGCAGCAGGCTGTTCCTGCGCCGCGACCGCTACGGCCGCTTCTTCTCGGCGCTGGTGTACATCCCGCGCGAGCGCTTCAACACCGACGTGCGCCTGCGCATCGAGTCGCTGCTGAAGGAAGCGCTGCATGGCGAGTTC
>DATHAV010000268.1:0-9096 GCA_035296505.1 Pseudoxanthomonas sp. | reverse complement strand
GCACCGCCAGCAGCACGCCGAGCATCTCGGTCTCGGACATGTCGCGCTCGCGCGAAATGCTGACCGTGCCCTGCACTCGCGGATCGACGATGAAGGTGGTGCGCGTGGCGCGCGAGACGTCCTGGATGAAAGCGCGCAGGTCCGCGTCCTGCATGTTCAACGCGGGCTGCTGGGCCTGCTGCGCGCCCACCGGCGCCACCGGCGGCAGCAGCAGCGAAACCGCCAGGAGCGTGGCGAGGAGTCGGCGTTTCAAGGGGGCTTCGCCTGCATTGAGGTGGTGCGGATGTCGCCATCGCGCTGGTAGGTGATGTCGATGCTGCTGGCGTCGCCGAGTTCCTCGGCAAGCGCCTCGTAGTGCTCGGGCGTCAGCGCCTGGCCGTTGACCGACAGGATCACGTCGCCCGCCTGCAGGCCTGCCTGTCGCAGCAGTGTGGAATCGCCGCGCGGAACCAGGGTGTAGCCGTTGGCGCGGTCGCCCTCCATTCGCGGGCGAAGTCCCGCCTGGGCCAGAAACGCAGCCGGATCCACGGGTTCACTGGCAGGCGCGGCGGCGGGCAGGGCGCTGGGAAGTGCGCTCGCCGGAGCGGCTGCCCGAGCAGCGGCAAACGGCAGCCGGCTGCGCGCGCCATTGGCTTGAAGCACGACGTGGTCGACGCCGATGGCCGCCACAGTGACGCCGGGTTTGACGGTCTCGCCCACCGCGTAAGACGCCTGGGTGCCGCCAGCCTCGCCGAGAATCGCCGAGCCGCCGTCGGCTCCCGTGCGCACGCCGAACAGGACCAGCCCGCTGCCGTCAGCGACCGCGCCCTGGGCCTGCTGCTGGGGAAAGAATGGATCGAGTCCGTCTGCCGAAGCGAGCGGCGCTGCCTGCAGCTCGACACCCCCCGCTTCGCCGACCGGCGCGGGCGGTACCGCCAGCAGCCATCCGATCCGGATCGCCTGCAGCGCCAGCAGCGCGATCAACAGAGCCTGCACCACCGACGGCAGCCGGTCGCGCCAGCGGTCCGGCAGTGATAGAGAGGGCAGGTGGGCGTGCAAGCGAAAGTATCCGGTCAGCATGCGCAAGCGGGGGACCGGGGCATCATGCGACCGATTTATGACGTTATTGCTTCAACTGACATCTTTTGTGACAAGAAAAAGCCCGGCATGTGACTGCCGGGCCTGTGCGTCATGCCGTGAGCGCCTCAGAAAGACGCGCTAATGGTGAACGAGTAGCTGCGGCCCGGCTCGTAGCGGTTGATGTCCACCCGACCGCCGCCGAGTTCCTGGAACTCCTGGTATTCGGTACCGAGCAGGTTGCGCGCTTCCAAGCCCAAGGTGAGTTCGGTGTCGCCGATGTCGAAGCCTTTGCGCACCACCAGGTCGAGCAGGGTGCCGGGTTTCTGCAGGAAATCGGGCTGGCCGGGGCGCCCGCGCGCGGAGATGCGCTCTCCGACGTACGTGGCGACCAGCGTCGCCTGGCTGCGCGATCCGGCGTCCTCGATCCCGAACTGCAGGTTGGCGATGTGCTCCGACTGGCCCTGCAGCCGGCTGCCGTCGCGGACCAGTTCGGTGGCCGGACGGGGCAGGCCGTTGCTGCCGAGCGGAACCACGGTGTCGCCCTGGTCGGCGGTGACCTCCGACTGGGTGTAGGTGTAGTTGCCGGCGACGTAAAGCCGCTTGTCGCCCCACCAGTTCGCTTCGATCGGCAGGTCCAGGTACTTCTTCACGTCAACCTCCAGGCCATAGAGCGTCGCCTGGGGCGCATTGATGAAGGTCTGCTGGATGGTCGAGCCGGCTTCGTTGACGATGGATTCCACCGGACGCTCGATGTCCTTGTAGAAGACGCCGACGGTGAAGGCTTCGCCGGGAGCGAAAAACCATTCGTAGCGGGCATCGAGGTTGGTGAGCTCGCTGTCGACCAGGAACGGATTGCCGATGTACAGGCGATCGGTGTCGGTGTCGAAGTACTGCTGCGGTGCCAGCTCGCGGAACTGCGGCCGCGCGATGGTCTGCGAGGCGCCGAAGCGGATCTGCTGGTTCTCGGCGAAGTTCCAGGTGATGGTGGCGGCCGGCAGCACGTAGTCGTTGCGCAGCGGCTTGGCTCCGACCGGCGCCGCGCCGCCGAACAGATCGAACGGCTTCACCGCCTGGGTCGCGTCCTCGAAGCGGACACCGACCGTGCCCCGCACCAGCGGGACGATCTCCGCCTCCGCCTGCAGGTAGGCCGCGGCGACCTTGAGGGTCGCGTCGTAGGCGGCCGCGCCTTCGGCACCGGTGGTCTCGCGCAGGGTGATCAGGCCCTGGTCGATGTTGTAGTCAGACAGCAGAAAGTCCACGCGCTGGCGGCGCACGTTGTCGGGCAGCGCGCCGTTGAGCGCCAGGAAGCGGAATTCGCGCGACTCCGCGGTGCGGTCGTTGTCGGAGTAGGCAAGACCGGCGCTCAAGGTGACGTCGCGCTCGATCGGCAGGCGCCAGCTGACGTCCACGCCGCCGCTGACCACCACGTCCTCGACGGTGCTGAAGCGGGTGTAGTTCTGCTCCTGCGACGCATCGTGCAGGTAGGTGCCCTGGATCACGCGGTAGCGGATGCCCTTTTCGTACGGGGCCTGGCGGCGGGCCTTGGCGTAGGCGCCGCGCCAGTCGATCTTGAGGTCCTTGAATTCGCCGAACGCGTGCGAACCGGTCAACTGGTGGCTGGTCAGGTCACGCTCGAACCATTCGGTGTAGTCGTCGCGGACGCGGGCGCCGGCGTTCTCGTCATTGCCCTCGCGGCTGCGCGCTTCCTTGGTGGTGTCGTGCACGTACAGCGTGGTCAGGGCGACCTTGTGGTCACCGCGTTCGTACCCCGAACCGACCAGTACGTTGAGCCGGGCGTCGTTCTGGGTGGAGACGAAGTCGTAGTCGGTGCGCACGGCGATCGTGTCGTTCTCGACGATGCCTTCCTGCTGGGTACCGATGCGGGTGCGCCACTGGTTGTCGAAGCCCGCCACGGCGACGAAGCCGAGCTTGCCCTCGTCGATGTCGAGCGAATAGCCGGCGCTGCCGCCGAAGCTGAGGTCCGGATCGATGCTGTCGTTGATCTGGATCAGGTTCAGCGGCGCGTTGACGAAGCTGCGCCCGATGCGGCGAAGCTCGGCGTCGGAGAAGGAGCCGGCGTCGACGCGCCGCCCGGTGGCCAGCGCGGCGCCGAGTTCCGAGGGCGTCTTGCGGTTGCGGTCGTCAAAGCCCCACCAGTCGCTGTCGGAGCCGTAGTAGGTCAGGCCGTCGCGAAAGGTCGTTTCGGAATTGCCGCCGGTGCCGATGTTGAGGGTCAGGAACGGCTCGTCGGGTGTGACGATGGTTTGCAGGTCGATCACGCCGCCGCCGAACTCGCCGGGGTATTTGGCCGAATAGGTCTTCTGCACGGTGACGCGTTCCAGCACGTTGCTGGGGAACAGGTCCAGCGGCACCACGCGCTGCAGCGGCTCGGGGCTGGGCAGCGGCGAGCCGTTGAGCAGCGCGGAGGAGTAGCGCTCGCCCAGGCCGCGGACGTACACGAACTTGCCCTGCACCAGGCTCAGGCCGGTCACGCGCGTGAGCGCCTCGGCGGCGTTGCCGTCGCCGGTCCGCTGCAGGTCTTCCTTGGTGACGAACGAGGCGACCTCGGAGGTCTCCAGCATCGGTTCGGGGATGTAGGCGCCGCGGACCTCCACCGCATCGAGCGTCCGCGCGCTGGCGTCCGTCGCCTCGGTGGCCGGCGGCGTGGGAGTGTCCGGGGTGGTGGTCTGCGCCGCGGCGCCATGGACGGCCAGCAGGCCGGTGATGGCGAGGAACAGACCGGTGCGGGTCGTAGTGAGCTTCATGAGTCGGGGCCTGGTCTAGGGTCTGGGTCTGCACACGCGAAAAGGGGCTGCGGAGTGATCCGCAGCCCCTTCGTCAAGCGCCGATCAGCAAGGAGTGGCGGCGGTCAGGCCGCAGGTCCACCCTTGCCACCAGGTATCGCTGGCGTTGCGCACGCCGCCGATGTGGCTCACCTGCACGAAGAACGGGCTGATCGAGGCCAGGTTGGCGAATGCGGTGACGCCGTTTTCGTTGGCGCCGTTGATGAAGGTGTTGACCAGGGTCGACGTGCCGTTGGCGGTGTTGTTGGTGCCGGCGTTGAACAGCGCCGCCGCCGCGCCGTTGGCGTCGTCGTCGAACGCGGTCGGGCAGGAGAAGAACACCGAGTTGAAGCTGCCGGTGGTGTTGGCGTCGTCGACGTCCAGGCATGCTTGGGCTGCGCCGGTGCCGCCAGCCGGGCGGGTCATGACAATGTTGTAGAACCGGCTGTTGGTGCTGGTGTTCATCACGATGCCGGCACCGCCGCCGGCACGGCCGACGTAGGTCACGTTGGCGATCTTCGGGTTGGAAGCGGGAATACGGTTGGAACCGCTCATTTCGTTCATGCGGTCGCCGCCGCCTGCGCGCTGCACGACGACGCCGAACTGGATCGCGCCATTGAACCCGACATCGGTGTCGAAGGTGTCGTCGTCGTTGCCGGTGCCGACCAGGTACTTGGCGTTGACCGTGCCGCCGAACCACTCGAAGCCGTCGTCGGAGCTGTTGTGCACCTGCACGTACTCGAACACCGTGCCGCTGCCAAGGCCCGCCAGAGTGATGCCGTTGAGCTCGTTGTTGGGCAGGATCTGGAAGCCGGAATGCTGCACGCGCACATAGCGGATGCGGCCGGTGTTGTCGGTGGCCGAGTTGCCGCCGTAGAACGCGTTGGTGCCTTCGACCTGCGCTTCGCAGTTCGGCGTGCCGGGGGTGGTCGTACCAGGACAGTTGCTGATCGGCGCACGGCCCAGCAGCACGATCCCGCCCCACTGGCCGATGGAGTCGACGTTGGTGGTGCCTTCGACGCTCTGGCGGCTGGTGAACACGATGGGCTGCGTGGCGGTGCCTTCGGCGAACAGCTGCGAGCCGCGGTTGACGACCAGGTAATCAAGACCACCCGACCCGAAGAGGCGCACGCCCGGCTCGATGGTCAATCTGCCGCTCTGGGCGCCGGCGGTCGGTGATGCGACATTGCCGCCCTGGTCCTGGCCCACGTCGACGCGGCCACTCAGCGAGTAGATGGTGCCGGCACGCTGCGGGACCAGCAGGTTGCCGATGATCGTCTGCGGCAGCTGGCAGTTGCGCAGGTTGGCGATGACCCCGGCGTCGGTGAAGCCGGTCGGGCAGGTGGGAGCTGGGCCGGCGGCCGGCGGCGGAGGTGGCGGGCTGGTCGGTGGCGGCGGAGTGGTGGGCGGCGGCGAGAACGAACCTTCACCCGGCGAGGCGACGCGATCGGCGCCACCACCGCAGCCGCTCAGCGCGAGTACCGCACCGAAGGTCATCAGCAAGGTTTTAGAGCTGTTGCGCATGGACATCAATTTTCTCCGGACAAGGGCAGGCGGAAGCGCGACACTCCCGGGGCCGGCGCTGAATGGCGGCGGCTTGATCCGGAGAAGGTTGCGTCGAATGTTGGGGAAACGTTATAGGCGCAGTTTGTGACCGCTTTATTTCGCCTCGTGCGAGCGATGGAATGAAACATGCCTTACATGCTTTACAAGGGCTCTGCCGTCACATGACTGTCACATCGTGTCGGGAGATTTACCCTGCAAGCGGCCTAAGTCACAAGTTGCGCGCATGCAAAGCCCGGCAATCACCGCAGAACTGTCGCAATGGATCATCGCCGAGGCCACCACGGGGCGCGATCCGCGTGCGGTGACCGCAGCGATGGTGGAGCAGGGCTGGGACGAACAAGCGGCCATCGACGCGATCGAAACGGTGATGCGCGACTATCTCGCCGAGCACGCAAAGCGTCACGACCTGCCGGTACCGACGCCGGTGCCCGCGCCGATAGAGCTCAACGGTCCATCCGTCATTCGTTGCGTGGACCGCGAAGTGCAGGTGCTCGCGCACATGCTGCACCCACGCATCATCGTGTTCGGCAACGTGTTGTCCAGAGAGGAGTGCGGAGGTCTGGTGGCGCTCGCGCGGGAACGGCTGCGCCATTCTTCCGTCTTCAATCCCGATACCGGTGCTGACGAACCGCACGAGGCGCGTACCAGCGAAGGCATGTTCTTCAGCCGTGGCGAGAACGCACTGTGCGCGCGCATCGAAGCGCGGCTGGCGGCGTTGCTCAACTGGCCGCTGGATCACGGCGAAGGATTGCAGGTCCTGCGCTATGGCCCAGGCGCCGAGTACAGGCCTCACTACGACTATTTCGACCCGTCCCGTCCGGGAGCGGAGGTAGCGCTGCGGCGTGGCGGCCAGCGTGTGGCTTCAATGGTGATCTACCTCAACACGCCGCCGCAGGGCGGAGCCACCATCTTTCCCGACGCGCGTTTCGAAGTCGCGCCGATCCAGGGCAACGCGGTCTTCTTCGCCTACGACCGTCCGCATCCGATGACCGCCACCCTCCACGGCGGCGCGCCTGTGGTCGAGGGCGACAAGTGGGTCGCCACCAAATGGCTGCGGGAGCGGCGGCACGATTGAGCTAAAGGCCGCCGCCGTGGAGGAAGCCGCTGGCCTGCTGCTGGCGGCTTCACGGCGCGAGCCGCTGCCCGGCATCCTCGGCTACGAAACGCGCCTGCTGGTGTCGATCGACTTCCTGGCCAATCCGCGTTCGAGCATCGTCGATACCCTCTCGACCCGCGTCATCGACGGCACCCAGGTCAAGATCTATGCGTGGTACGACAACGAGTGGGACTATGGGAAACGCAGCGCCGACTCCCGCTCAAGGTCGGCCGCACCGGGCGCGCCTAAGATGCGGGCGCTGTCGCCGTCGGTGCGCCAGTACGCGCTGGTCACCGGCACTACTGGACCTTCCCCCTCACCGATGGTGCCCACGGATGCTGGTGGTGCTGCATTCCACCAGCATTGGTCAATGCCATCGGCGTCCGCTGGGTACGGTGCTGTCCGGCTGGCTGTACCAACACGCTGGCCTGCAGGCCTGTCTTTGGGCGTCGGCCGCCCTTGTCGCCGCCACCGCGCTTGCCTCACTAGCATCGCCGCCGTCCGCCGTGCGCACGACCTGACCTCCGGCGGCATTCAGAACTCACGGCGGGACGCAGAACACCCTAGCCCGACGCAGTCTTAAGCCCTCGTCGGCTCGCTGGATCGGGCTTTTGCGCAAAATGGTTGTTGCATCGCAATAGAAAAGCCTCTGCTGCCGATACAGATCGAAGCTTTTTTCCGTTCATCAACAAGATAAGGCCGTTCGTCTGATACGCAGCGTGCTGTCATGTTGCCGTAACCTGAACACCACGATCCAGGTGTGTCATTGCTTGTCATGAACTAATGCTATCGCGGAGACGACGATGAAGCTTTCGATCTGGACCCCCATTGCCCTTGCCCTTGCCCTTGCCGTCACCGCTACTGCGCATGCGGGCTCTGCATCTGGTGCACCACCAGCGCCAGGGCAGAGCGTCTATACCTATGCATTGGAACTGGATGCCGATGGATCCATCCGGCAGCTCGTCCCTCATGGATTCGAAGCCGACGCAGTTAGCCGCCAGCTGGATCGCGAGATCGGTCAATGGATCTTTCGCGCCTCCGATGCCGCCGCCGCACCCACGCGTACCTTTCTGCGTGTGGTCGTTGCGCCGGAATCGACCTCGCCGCAAGGATTTGAAGTCGTATCGGCCACTACCGGCCCTGCGCCACAAAGGCTGGACCAGCCTGTGTACCCGCTGCGAGACCAGATGGAGGGCAATGAAGGCACCGTGGTGCTGGAGCTGGAAATCGAGGTGGACGGTTCCGTTAGCGACTCTGAAATTCGTGGCCTGGTCGGAAAGCCTTCCCGGGCAATGGCCAACGCTGCACTGGCCGCGTCGCGAAAGTGGACCTTTATGCCTGAATCGGTAGCCGGGGTGCCGGTAGCCGGTACGGTGCTGTGGCCGGTTTGTTACCTCGGCCTGCGTTCCAGCGTGTCGCAATGCGCATGGACAGGCCCAGATGCGCAGCGCCTTTCCAGCAAGACAGTCTTGACCATCGATCCTGCAGTCACCCTTGTGTCACCCATCGCGTTCCAGCGATAGCGCCAGCCTGTCGGCTTGTAAGGCCGGCCTACCTGGGTGTGGTGGGTTTTGTAACATGGCGGCTCGCCTCTGGTAACACTCAGGCGCTGCTGTTAAGGAGGCCGCGCCCGCGGCAGGCGATTCCACCGCACTGGCAATCCCCTTGTCTGGAAATTGGCACCACGAAAGTTTGCGCCTGCGGCAGGCGGTGCCTGCGCGTCAGGCGGCAGTCTTGTCCCGGAGACCAGCACAGGTCGCGGATCACGCACCGAGGGCAGTCCGGCTTGCGCGCCTTGCACACGTAGCGGCCGTGCAGGATCAGCCGGCCCATAGCGGGAGTCGGGCGCCGCGGAAGGAAGGCCGCGCCCGCGGCAGGCGATCTCACCGCGTCAGGCGGCGGTCTTGTCGGGAAAGCGGCACAGGTCGCGGATCACGCACCGAGGGCAGTCCGGCTTGCGCGCCTTGCACACGTAGCGGCCGTGCAGGATCAGCCAGTGATGCGCATCCCGCTTGAACTCCTCGGGCACGACCTCGAGCAGCGTGTCCTCGACCGCACGCACGTCCTTTCCCGGCGCCAGACCGGTGCGGTTGGAGACGCGGAAGATATGCGTGTCCACGGCGATCGTGGGTTCGCCGAAAGCCGTGTTGAGCACCACGTTGGCGGTCTTGCGCCCAACCCCCGGCAGTGCTTCGAGTGCTTCCCGGGAGCGCGGCACCTCGCTTCGGTGCTGCTCCACCAGCAGGCGGCAGGCGGCCATGACGTTCTTGGCCTTCGCGTTGTACAGGCCGATGCTGGAGATATGGCGCTTGAGCCCGTCCTCGCCCAGCGCGAGCATCGCCTGAGGCGTGTTGGCGACCGGGAACAGGCGCCGCGTCGCCTTGTTGACGCCGACGTCGGTGGCCTGCGCGGAAAGAATGACGGCGATCAGCAGTTCGAATGGACTGGAGTAGGCCAGCTCGGTCGTCGGCTTGGGATTCAACTCGCGCAGGCGCGAGAACAGCTCGTGGATTTCACCGGGTTTCAGCGTCCTGCTGCGCCGCAAGGCCGGCGTCATCGGGTGCCTGTGCCTGCGGCCCGCGCCTTGGCCCG
>DATHAV010000267.1:0-3618 GCA_035296505.1 Pseudoxanthomonas sp. | reverse complement strand
TGCGATATCGGCGATGGTGATTTCGTAGTTGACCGCCCTAGAAACCGTTTGCTGGACTTTGGGTGTATTTTTGCTGCCGAACATCAGGACCGATCCTTGTCTAATCCGAAGGTGTCAATGGAGCGGGCGCGCCGCCCGTCTTGTCGAATCTTAGCGCAGCGGGCGGCACCAGGCGCGCTAGCTTGCATCAGGTTAGCGGGAGGCGTCCGCGGTATCGCCGGGCTCTTGCGCCGCGACCGCGTCGGCGGCGCGTACCACTATCTGTTTGCCGCTGACGGCGACCGACACGCGCTGCGCCGCATAGATCGAGCTCAGCTGCGCCGCCGCATCGGCCAGGCTTGCCGTACGCACCTGGGCGACGGCCCCGTAAAGGGTGAAATCCGATGGATGGAGGTAGGACAGGGTCATGCCCGAATCCTTGGCCCAGCGCGTCAACATCTTCTTGAGCGTGCCGTCCATCGGCGACGGATAGAACACGTAGGACTGATACAGAGGGATCTCTTGCGGCGCCTCGGCATAGCGGTTGACCGCCTTCCAGCGGCCGCTGATATTCGCCGCTTCTCGCGTCGCGCAGCCGGCCACGATCAGCGTGGCCAGTAGAGACATCAAAAACCGGACCGTAGGCTTCACGCTTCCCTTCCCTGGCAGACCATCGAAGACATTTCACATCCCGCAGCTTAAAGAAGTGCGTTGAGACATCTGTTCATTAGTACAGGCAACCGCAGTACAGGCAACCGCAGCAGCATGGCGCCGAATAAATGCAGGCTACTCACCGCTATTGTTGACGTGTACCCAGCTAATTGTGAGCCAGTTGGCCCTCGAATTGAGACGCAACTTAACCTCTGATTACCGAGCGGTCAAGCCTGAATTCATTTGGATGCCACCGGCAATGATGACGCAGCCTTAACAATTAAGCTGCAATGACGCGCTCTTAACATGCGTTCTTAACATGCGTTTTTACGTAGAGGTGCCCACTGCGTCCTTGGCCAGGCTCTTCAAAACAGGACTGAAGAATAGGCATGTCGCCTTTTTCAGCCGCCGCGATTTGGAATATCGCTCTCTATCGGATGCTAGCGGTGGGTCCGATCCTTTTCTTTACCGCCCCAGCGATTCCGCGCTCCGGCGCGGCGCGAGGCGCGGCGCATTTTCTTCTTCGATCAGCTTCTCCATCCACATGCGCGCCTGCTCGAAACCCGGCTCGTGCCGGAGTGGAGTTCCGTCGCCGGAAGCGACCATGTAGCCAACAATTTCAGCGGGGTCGAAACGCTCCCCGCGCGTAAGCGCCACCACCTGATAGCGCCCGCTGAACAGGATCGGATGGATATGGTCCGTCACGGTAGCGTCTCCTGATGTCTTCGGCGACATGGCAACCAACCGCGAGCAGGAGAATAATCGAGCCCATTCGCGCGGTTGCGGCCTGTGCCCAGGATAGGCTGGCGCGGGATCGCCAGTGTCGCCTGACGCACGTACACCTGATCGGAATGCGTCAAGTCCCCGTTGCCGCGCGGTACTCCGAATCGATCAGGTGCGCGCAATCCACCGGCTCGTCGCTGGGCTCGCACAGATAGGTCTCGTGCGCGATACGCTGGCGCACGCGGAAGCCGCTGTTGCGCAGCATCGCCTCGATGCACGCATGGTTGGGCGCCCACCAGTTGGTGGGGTCGCCGGCGAGGCGCTTTTCGATGAAGGCCATCGCCGGCCACCCTGGCGCCAGCAGGCCTTCGCGACGGTCGATGGGCAGGTCGTCCGGTATCGCGGCCACCTCGTCTCCGGGCATGGTCAGGGTCTGCATGACCAACAGGCGGCGCGTCCTGCGGCGAACGATGTCCAGCGCAAGCAGCGGATGGCGCAGGTGGTACAGCACGCCCATGAACCACACGAGGTCGTAGCGTTCCGACTCGCGCGCCAGATCGTAGAGCTGCATCTGCCGGAATTCGATACGGTCCGTCAACTCCACATGCGCCGCCGCCCACCGGGCCTGGCGCAGATAGCGCGGGTCCAGATCGATCGCGGTCACCTCGGCTCCGCGCCGCGCGAACTGCAGGCTGTAGAAGCCGGCATTGCAGCCGATGTCGAGCACGCGCCAACCACCCAGATCCTGGGGAATGTGCGGGCTGATCTGCCGCCATTTGAATGCGGGAAAATCGCCGAACGGATGCTCGGGCGCGGTCTGCAGCCCTCCGGGCAGGTGCAGATTGTGGAACCAAGGCCGCAGTGCGTCGATCTCCGACTGCAGGCTTCCCGGATCCGAATGGTCGCCCCGCATCAACAGCGACCTCTCGGCGAGATCCACCACGGTACGCATCCGCGGCCGGCGTACTTTTCCTCCACCACCCTACTCCCGCTCCACCAGCTTGAAGAAACGGCTGGTCTTGCCGTCCTTGGCCCGTTCCTGGTACAGGAACGCGAGGCCCGCTTCCTCGAATTTGTCGAAGAAATCCTCCCAGCTGATGATCTCCAGCGAAGGATCGTCGCGAAACGATATTCGCAGCACGCCCGCCTCTTCGTCGTCCTCGGTGCCCTTGACGGTGGCCGGCCGGCCATCGCGGGCCTCGGCCCAGCGCTTGATCTCATCGTGGTCGGTGGTCTGCCTTGCTTCGTGGTCTGACATGTCGGTTGCCTCGAAATAGAAGATTCAAGCGGCGGCGTCCGCGCGCACGGCGCCGGCGCGCGACTGCGGATTGGGTGCCGAACGGCCACTGCGGCGCTCCCGCACGGCACGTTCGAAGTACTGTTCCAGCGTCTGCGCACGGTGGTCGGAGGTGTGTTCGGCCAGGATGCGGCGACGCCCGGCTTCGCCAATCCGGCGCCTGCGCTCCTCCGGCATGTCGCGGATCCAGCCGAGCACGTCGCCGGCGTAGTGGGCGATGAGGATCTCGGCGCCCGGTTCGAACAGCGAATCCAGGCCTTGCCATGGGTCCGATACGATCGGCACGCCGCACGCCGCCGCCTCGAACAGCCGCACGCTGGGCGACCAGCCGGCGGCCACCATGTCGGCGCGGGTCACGTTCAAGGTGAATCGCTGCTCGCTGTAGAAGCGCGCGTGCATCGCGGGGCCGAGGTGCTCGATGCGCTGCACGTTGTCGGGCCAGGCGATGTTCCGGGGGTACTGCGGACCGGCCACGACGAAACGCCCTTCGGTCCAGCGGCGCGCCGGACCCAGCATCAGCCGTTCCAGCACCGGCTGCCGATCATCGCTGTAGGTGCCCATGTAGCCCAAGTCGTAGAGCGGCTCCACCTCCTGGGGCCGGTACCGGGCCGGATCGACCGAACAGTACAGCGGCAGCGCCAGCGGCGAGCCGTAACGCTGCTCCAGGGTGCGCAGCGACCTGCCGCCGCTGAAGGACAGGTAGAGGTCGTACTGCGGGATGACCTCCGCCGAAACGTACGCGCACTCGCCGCGCTCCAGGCTCGCCAGGGTCACGGGTGTATCGATGTCGTAGAACGCGACCACTCCGTGCGCGGTCCGCTGGGCCCAGCGTCCCACGGCAATGCCGTCGGGCACGTAGGAACCGACGATCACCAGGTCCGCATCGGCGACGGCGCTGGAGTATTCGTCGGCCAGCTGGGTCAGGTCCGAATACAGCGCCAGCCGCCCCGGCAGATCCTCCGGAAGGT
>DATHAV010000266.1:0-2942 GCA_035296505.1 Pseudoxanthomonas sp. | reverse complement strand
CCACCGTGCTGCTGCTGACCGATCCCGACCACGCGGTGCCGGTGATGGTGGCGCGCAACGGCGTGCGCCTGATCGTGTACGGGCGCGGCGACCATCTCGAGCTCTCCGACGTGCCGCTCAACACCGAGGTCGAGGAGGGCGACCTGCTGGTGACTTCGGGGCTGGGGGGGCGCTTCCCGGCGGGGTTCCCGGTGGGTTCGGTGACCTCGCTGCGGGCCGACGACAGCCGCGCGTTCCTGCTGGGCCAAGTCGAGCCGGCGGCGCGCCTGGACCGCGGGCGTGACGTGCTGCTGCTGCGTTCGGCGCCGCAGCGCTTGATAGCGCCGCGGCCGGCGGGCCGGTCCAGCGAGGTCGCGATTGGCCTGGACGTAGTCTCCGACAGCACGCGGCTTCTGGATCCCGACGCGCAAGCCGCCGCCGCGCCGGTGCCGGTTGTTTCCGGGCTTGCGTCGCCGCCAGTGACGCCGCGTGCGCCCGCTCGCCAGGCGCCCGCAGCGGTGGCCCCGGCGACGGAGCCGGCGCCGCCATGAGCCGGGTGCGCACCGGCTGGATCCTGCCCGCCAGCGTGCTGGTGGCGCTGCTTCTGGGGCTGCTGCCGCTGCCCGGAATGCTGCAGCCGCTGCGTCCCTACTGGCTGGCGCTGGTGGTGGCGTACTGGGTGATCGAGGCGCCCGACAGCGCCGGACTCGGCTTCGCCTTCGGCGTCGGCATCGTCGCCGACCTGATGTTCGGCAGTCTGCTGGGCGAACAGGCGCTGCGCCTGGTGATCCTGGCCTTCATCCTGCAGCGGTTCCGCGCGCGCCTGCGCTTTTTCCCGCTGTCGCAGCAGGCGCTGGCCATCGGCGGGCTGCTGCTCAACGACCGGATCGTGGTCGCCGCCGTGCACATAGCCCTGGGCGAACCGCGCCTGGGCTGGCACTACTGGTGGGCGCCGCTGCTGGGCATGCTGCTGTGGGCACCGGTGTTCGTGCTGCTGGACTCGCTGCGCCTGGGCCGGCGCAGGGGCTGAGCATGCAGTCGCCACGCCGCCCGCAGAAGAATCCGCGCGCCGAAGCCGAGCAGTTCCGCCGCCGCGCGGTGCTGAGCTTCGCCACGGTCGCGCTGGCGCTGGCGTCGCTGGCGGGCTGGTACTTCAAGCTGCAGGTGGTCGACCACGCCATGTACGCCACGCGCTCGGAAGCCAACCGCATCAAGCTGCGGCCGGTGGTCCCCGGGCGCGGCAGCATCTACGACCGCAACGGCAAGCTGCTGGCCGAAAACGTGCCCGCGTTCCGGCTCGAGGTGCTGCCGGAGAAGGCCGGCGACAGCAAGGCGTTGCTGCGTGAACTCGGCGAGATCTTCGACCTCTCGCCCGAAGACGTCGAACGCTTCGAAGCCAAGCGCAGGGTCACCCGCGGCTTCCGCCCGATCACGCTGAAGCTGCGGGTCAGCGAGCGGGAAGCGGCGCGGTTCGCGGTCGACCGCTGGCGCTTTCCCGGGGTCGAGCTCGAGCCTTACCTGACCCGCCACTATCCGTACGGCGCCCTGTTCGGCCACGTCATCGGCTACGTCGCCCGCATCGACGAGCAGGATCTTGAAACCCTCGGCGAGGGCAACGCGGCGCTCACCCACATCGGCAAGAGCGGGCTGGAGCGCTATTACGAAGAAGCGCTGCGCGGGAAGATCGGCTACGAGCAGGTCGAGACCAACGTCGAGGGCCGCGCCCTGCGCACCGTGGGCCGGGTACCGGCGCGGGCCGGCGCCGACCTGCGCCTGAGCGTGGACGCCGACCTGCAGCGGGCCATGGTCGCGGCGTTCGGCGAGATGGAAGGCTCGGCGGTGGCGCTGGATCCGCGCACCGGCGAAGTGCTGGCCATGGTCAGCCTGCCCAGCTACGACCCCAACCTGTTCGTCAACGGCATCTCGCACGCCGATTTCAACGCGCTCAACAGCAACCCGTCGCGGCCGCAGTTCAACCGCCTGGTGCTGGGTGGCGTGGCGCCGGGCTCCACGCTGAAGCCGCTGCTGGCCCTGGCCGGCCTGGACAGCGGCGTGCGCCGTGCCGAGGACAGGACGCTGTCCACCGGCATGTTCAGGCTGCCGGGGATGACCGGGCGCGGCTGGGGCGATTCGCACCGCGGCGGCCACGGATGGACCGACGCGCGCAAGTCGATCGCCGATTCGGTCAACACCTACTATTACCGCCTCGCGCTCGACCTGGGCGTGCAGCGCTTCGAGCAGTATCTGACGCGCTACGGGTTCGGCGCACCCACCGGCATCGACCTGATCGGCGAGATCGACGGCATCCTGCCCTCGCCGGCGGCCAAGGCCAAGCTGGCCAACGAGCGCTGGTACCCGGGCGACCTGGTCAACGCCGCCATCGGCCAGGGCCTGTGGAAGGTCACCCCGCTGCAGCTGGCGCGCGGGACCGCCGCGCTGGCCGACGGCGGCCTGCTGCGGCGTCCGCACCTGGTCGCGGCCCAGCGCCTGACCTTCGATGCCGACTGGCAGCCGCTGCCGCAGCCCGAGCCGGTGCGCATCACCGACAGTCCCGAGCACCTGCGCGTGGTCCAGGAAGGCATGCAGATGACCGTGCACGGTCCCGGGGGCACGGCGCGGGCCATGAGCGTCGGCGCCCCGTACCGCATGGCGGGCAAGACGGGCACCGCGCAGGTGGTCAACCGCCGCGCCACCGCGGTCAATCCCAAATCCTTGCCCATGCACCAGCGCCACCGCGCGCTGTTCGTGGGCTATGCGCCGGCGGAGAATCCCACGATCGCGGTGGCGGTGATGGTCGAGGGCGGCGGCTACGGCGGCTCCACCGCCGCGCCGATCGCGCGCAAGATCTTCGACGCCTGGCTGCTGGGCAAGATGCCGGAAAGCGAGCAGGACCCGCGCGACCTCGGGCTTCCGGCGCCGGTCGTGGTCGGGCTGGCGTCGGACGCCCGCGGTACGGCGGTGCC
>DATHAV010000265.1:0-1750 GCA_035296505.1 Pseudoxanthomonas sp. | reverse complement strand
ACTCACCGCGGCGCCCAGCCGCCAGCCGCGCGACAGTACTTGTTCGGAGCTGACGGTGCCCGACAGGCCGCGGCTGGTCGACAGGTTGCTGTTGCGGGAGATGTAGCGCAGGCTGCCGGCGAGGCTCCAGTCGACACCGGGCCACAGCCGGAAAGACACGCCCGCGGTGGGCTGCGTCTCGCTCGTGCCGCTGCTGCGGTCGCGCGCCACGCCCAGCGTGGTGATCAGCTCCGGGCGCTGGGTTTCGTAGCGGCCGCTGATCCAGTCCTGCTCCCACTCGATTTCTTGGCCGGTGGCGGCGATGTCGTTGGCCACCAGCACCTCGTTGCGGCGCAACGTGCCGCGCAGACGCGTCGGACCCCAGTTGCCGAAGCGGGTCTGGTAGTAGCCGCTGGCATACACACTGCGGCTCTCGCGGTCGATTTGAGGCAGCGGGATGCCGCCAAAGGCAGCATTGCCGGCTGCGAAACGGTTGAAGCTCACCTGCAGGGCGCCACCAAACGAGTTGTTGCGGTTCAGGCGATACTGGCCATCCGCATAGACGCCCAGGCGTCGGGTATACGGCAGATTGCCCTCCTGGTCCGGGTTCTGGAGATCGGTATCCACGCCGACGCCCCACGAGTAGCGCAGGCCGCTGGTATTCACCCGCCAATAGGCGCCGCGGTTGTCGGAGGCGAGCTGCACATCGCCAAAGCGCAGATTGGGCTCGGCGCTGTAGGCGCCGAACTCGTGACGGTAAGCTCCGGCGCGTAGCCCGGCCTCCACGAACAGACCCTGGGCGTTACGCGGCTCCGGACCTCCGGTACCGCTGCTGTTGCTGCGGACATAGGTCAGGCGGGCCCTGGACTTCTTGTCGCTGAACAGGTCGCCGCCGTATCCGATACTGGCCGCCACGGCGGACACATCCTCTCCAGCCACCCCAGTGGGCGCGAAGAAGGAAAACGGGGTCACGTCCCTGGCCCGCGTCACCTGGACTCCGCCGAAGACGCTATTTTGCAGCCGGCGGCTGTAGCCCAGCCAGCTCAGGCTGCCCTGGCTGCGCTTGAAGCCTGGATAAGGGCCACCGGCCAAATAGCCACGCCGGCCTGTGCCGGCCCGAACGTCGGAGGTGCCGTCGAACAGTCGCACCCCCGCGCCCCGAACCAGGCCGGTGCCCAGCGACAGCCGGTAGGCCCGCGCCAGCGCATCGGTGGTCTCGCTGGAAATGTCTCCCACCGAAGTATCGGCGAACCACTTGGACGTCACTGGGAAGCCGATATTGCGCAGCGTGATGCGGCTGCTGTTTTTATCGTTGGCGAGACCGAAAAAGCCCAGGCCCAGGTCCTGCCCGCTGCTGGCGCGCGCGTCCACCTGCGCCACGAAGTCGCCGTAGTTGAGAGTTTCCTGTCGGTACTCGAAACGCTGGCCGAATTCATTGGACCGGCGCGACAGCGAACCGTTGCTGACGCTGGACGTGCCGAAGCGCGTCTCGGACGAATAGCCCCGGAATCCCTGCGCCATGCTGGCGACGGACTGTTCTTCGGGCAGGGGCGGCAGGGCGCTCGGGTCCATGACCTTGTCCTGGTAGGCCTTGGGCTGGTTCTCCAGCAACTTACGCAGGCGCTCCTGCTCAGCCTGGAACCGGTCCAGGGACTGGACCTGCGCTACCGTGGTCCCTGGCGCGGGTGAACCCCCGGGGACGGGAGACGGGGACGGAGGGGCGGCGATGGCAGTGGCGGGGGCCGTGGCAGGGGCTGGGGTCCGGGGCCGG
>DATHAV010000264.1:0-2624 GCA_035296505.1 Pseudoxanthomonas sp. | reverse complement strand
GCGCGCGCGGCGAGGTCTTGCGCGCAGGCTTTTTGGCGATGCCGGTACTGGATGCGGGGGAGTCGCTCAGAGCCTCGAGCAGCGCGCCGCCGAACGCGGCCAGGGTCTTGCCGCTGCCGGTGGGCGTATGCAGCAGCCCGGATTCCCCGCGCAGATAGCGCCGCCACAGTTCGCGCTGGAACGGCAGCGGCTTCCAGTCCTGGTGCCGGAACCACGCGTCCAGCGGCGCATCGAACGCGCGCCGCTGGCGCACCGGTCCCGCCCGCGCCGTCACCGCGCCAGCGCCTGCAGCGTTTCCAGCCGGTCGGCCTCGGTGAACGGCTTGTCGTGCCGCCAGCGCAGGATGCGCGGAAAGCGCACCGCGATGCCGGACTTGTGCCGCTTGCTCACGTTGACCGCCTCGAAGCCGAGCTCGAACACGTGGTGCGCCTGCACCGAACGCACCGGGCCGAAACGCTCCAGCGTATGCGTGCGGATCCAGCTGTCCAGCCTGAGGATCTCCCTGTCGTCCAGTCCGGAATATGCCTTGGCCACCGGCACCAGCGTGTCGCCGTCCCACACGCCGAAGGTGTAGTCGGTGTACAGCGTGCTGCGTCGGCCGTGCCCGGATTGGGCGTACAGCAGCACCGCGTCGATGGTGAGCGGGTCGATCTTCCACTTCCACCAGTCGCCGCGGCGGCGGCCGGATTGGTAAATCGAATCGGCGCGCTTGAGCATCAGGCCTTCCACGCCGCGCTCCCGCGCGCCTTCGCGCATCGCGGCCGCGGCCTGCCAGCTCTCGCTCGCGACCCGCGGCGAGATCGCGATGCGCGGATCGCCGTGCGAATCCAGGAGCGACTGCAGCCGCGCGCGACGCTCCGACAGCGGCCGCGCGCGAAGGTCCTGGCCGTCGAGCTCCAGCAGGTCGTAGGCCAACACCCGCGCGGGGGCGTCGGCCAGCGTCTTGGGACCGGGCTTGCGGCGCTGGATGCGGGTCTGCAGCGCGGCGAAGGCCAGCGGCGCGTCGCCTTCGCGCCAGGCCAGCAGCTCGCCATCGATCACGCAGTCGCGCGCCAAGGTCGCCGCGGCGTGTTCGATTTCGGGAAAGCGCCCGTCCAGGCGCTCCTCGCCGCGCGACCACAGCGCCACCTCGCCGGCACGCCGGATCAGCTGCAGGCGTATGCCGTCCCACTTCCACTCCAGCACCCAGTCCTCGATCGCACCGAGGGACTCAGCCGGGTTTTCCAGCGGCGAGGCCAGGAAGAACGGGTACGGCTGCTGGCGGTCGCCCGGCAGCTCCTCCGCCGACAGCAGCGCCGCCAGGAACTGCGGCGTCGGCCGCCAGGCGCCCAGCATGCGTTGGGCCAGGCGGGAGATATCGATGCCGGACATCTCCGCCAACGCCTGCTGCACCAGCCGCTGCGAAACGCCGACGCGCAGCGCACCGGTCAGCAGCTTGTTGAACAGCAGGCGCTGGTCGAACGGCAGCGCGCGCCAGCCTCCGACCACGGTGGCGCGGCGCAGCGCCGGATCCTGCCCGGCGACCGGCAGCAGCACGCCTTCGATCCATTCGGTCAGGCTGCGGTCGGGCGCGGGCGCGGGCGGATCGTCCAGCAGCAGGGTCAGGGTTTCGGCCAGGTCGCCGACGTGGTCGTGGCTTTCGTCCACCAGCCAGTCCGGCTGCCCGCTTTCCTCCACGGCCCACTCCCGCAGCTCGCGGGTGTTGGCGATCTTGGACAGCTTGGCGCCCGACAGCAGCGCGATCGCCCAGGCGGCGTCGGCCGGCGGCGCGTCGCGGAAATACGCGATCAAGGCGGCGCGCTTGTCGAGCGTGGCCGTGCTCTGGTCCAGGTCGCGATAGAGGCAGGCGAACTGCTTCATGCACGGGTGGTCCTGGCTTCGCCGGGCGATCCCGCTTCAACGGCGGCCGCACCGTATGTGACGCCGTCGGCGCGGCTCACTCTTCGCCGCCGTAGTCGGTGCGGAACGCTTCGGCCGCGATGCCCTGCTCGCGCAACGCCCGGATGATCGCATCGGTATTGCCGTGGGTGGCGATGACGCGGCGCGCGCCGGTTTCGCGCACGGTCCGGAACAGGTCGGGCCAGTCGGCGTGGTCGGAGATGACGAAGCCGCGGTCGTAGTTGCGCCGCCGCCGGTTGCCGCGGATGCGCATCCAGCCCGACGCGAAGCCCAATTGCGCGCGGCGGAAGCGCCTCATCCACGGGCTGCCCGCGGCCGAAGGCGGAGCGATCACCAGCTGCCCAGCGAAATCCGCGCCCTTGGCTTCCTCGGCCACCAGCCGCGTGTCCAGCATCGGGATGCCGGCTTCGCGGTACACCGCGACGCCGGCGGCGATGGCCCCGTGCAGCAGCGCCGGCTGGTCCTCGAACGGCATCAGTTCGGCCAAAACGCGCTGCGCCTTGCCCAAGGCGTAGCAGAACAGCACGGCGGCCTCGCCGCGCGCGGCGCAGTCGCGGCGCCAGTCCACGATCGCGCGCGCGATCTCGGCGGTGTGCGGCCAGCGGTAGACCGGCAGGCCGAACGTGGCCTCGGTGATGAACACCTCGCACGGCACCACTTCGAACGGGGCGCAGGTGGGATCGGGCTGCCGCTTGTAGTCGCCGGACGCGACCCACACCTGTCCC
>DATHAV010000263.1:0-1818 GCA_035296505.1 Pseudoxanthomonas sp. | reverse complement strand
GGTGCGCGTGCACCTCCAGGCGCACGCCGGTCATGCCGACGGGATTGCGGATGCCTTCCTGCGAGTCGTCCAGCACGTACTCGCGCGGGATCGCGTGCAGGATCTTCTGGTCGGCCGGGATCGCCACCGCCTTGGCCGCTTCCAGCACCCGGTCCAGGTCGCCCCAGGTCACCTCGCCGTCGCGGATCGGCACGATGCCGGGCGAGTTCTTGCACTGCACGTGGTTGCCGGAAATCGACGCGTAGACCGAGCGGATCTCGCAGCCGGCCATCAGCTCGGCTTCCTCGACCGCGCGCTGGATCGACTGCACGGTGGATTCGATGTCGACCACCACGCCGCGCTTGAGGCCGCGCGATTCGTGCGAGCCGATGCCGATCACCTCGATGGGATTGCCCGGGGAGTACTCGCCCACCAGCGCGATGACCTTGGAGGTGCCGATGTCGAGGCCGACGATCAGCGATTTGTCGCCCTTGCGGTTCATGTCGTAAAGCCGGAAATGGGGAACTGGAAACGGGAGTCGGGGAAGGCCGGCTGCGGCGCCGCAGCCTCGGCAGCGACCGGCGGCGGCGGCGCGGGCTGCGGCGCCCCGCTGTCGCCTGGTTCGGCCGCGGCCTGGTTCCAGGTCAAGGCGAAGCCGTTGGTGTAACGCAGGTCGGCGCGCTGAAGGGGCTGCGGGGCGGAGGCCAGCAGCTGCGGCAGCAGGCGCGCGAAGCGCGCCAGGCGCGGTCGCGCATCGGCGCGTCCGACCACGATATGGGTGCCGCTGTCCAAGGTGAGCGACCAGCTGCCGCGACGGTCCATGGCCAGGCCTTCGACCTGGAGCCCGAGCGGGGCGAACAGCAGGCGCGCCTCGTCGTACAGCGCGACCACGTCCCGCACCTGCGAGTCCGGGCCGCCCAGCCGCGGCAGATCCGCCTGCGCCAGGTCGGGCGGGATCGGGAACAGGCGGCCCTGGTCGGACAGCAGCCGGTCCTGGCCCCAGCGCGCGAACGGGCGATGCTCGACCACCGTCACTTCGAGCACGTCGGGCCAGCGCTTGCGTACCTCGGCCCGCTCCACCCACGGCAATTTTTCGATCGCGTCCTGCGCGTCCTGCAGGCGCACCGCGAAGAAGCCGCGCGCGGCGTGCGGCAGGACGACGCCCCGTACCAGCGCCGGGTCGACGCGCTCGAACTGCCCATGCACGCGCAGCCGGGTCAGCGGCCAGCGCTCGGCGCCGATCCACCCGTTGACCACCGCCACCAGCGGCAGCGCCACCAGGGCGATGGCCAGCAGCCAGGCGACGAGGCGCAGGGTCGCGTTCATCGTGCGCCCCCCGCCAGCGTCTGCTCCAGGATCCGCCAGCACAGCTCGCCGAACCCCACTCCGAGCCGCTGCGCCGCCTTGGGCAGCAGCGAATGGCTGGTCATGCCCGGGGCGGTATTGACCTCGAGCAGGTAGAGGCGATCGCTGTCGCGATCGCGCATCACGTCGACCCGGCCCCAGCCGCCGCAGCCGGCGGCGCGGAACGCAGCCAGGGCCTGTGCGCGGATCGCGATCTCGTCGTCGCCTTCCAGTCCCGGGCACAGGTACTGGGTGTCATCGGCCACGTACTTGGCGTGGTAGTCGTACCACTGGCCCTTGGGCACGATGCGGATCGACGGCAGCGCGAGGTCGCCGAGGATCCCGACGGTGAATTCGTCGCCGATCACCATCTGCTCCATCAGCAGTTCGCCGGGATAGCGCGCGGCCAGTTCGACCGCGGCCCGCAGGTCGTCCTCGGCCAGCACGCGCGACACCCCGACGCTGGAGCCCTCGCACGAGGGCTTGACGATCACC
>DATHAV010000262.1:0-2858 GCA_035296505.1 Pseudoxanthomonas sp. | reverse complement strand
GAGCGCCTGGGCGCAGCGCGGCAGCCGCAGGGCCGGATCGAGCGTGGCTTCGGCTTCGCCGCCGGACGCCAGCGCCGACAGCGCCGCATGCCTGATCGACTCCACCGTCTGGAAGTCCGCGGCCCAGGCGGTGCAGGACAGCAGCAGGCAGATCGTTGCGAGGACAAGGCGGCGCATGGCGTGGGTCGGCGGGTTGGGTGCCGGCGCTCCTGCAAGGAACGTGCCGGCGATCGACGAAGGCGAATCCGAAATCCGTCTTTCGCGCAGGTCCGTCGCCGAACCGCTCGGCCGCGCAAGCCGCCGGTGCGGTCACGGGGTCCGGATGAGGCCCGAGGCGCCGATGGCCACGGCGGCTCTCAAGTCCCGTGCGCCCGCGCCGATACGCTGGCATGGCCCACGACTTGCTCAACCGGATCGACCAGCGCACGCGTCTGGCCGGCCACAACCGCCTGGCGCTCCTGCTGTTCCGCCTGGGCGGGCGTCAGCTTTTTGGCGTCAATGTGTTCAAGGTGCAGGAAGTGCTGCGGCGCCCCGCGCTATTCCGGCTGCCCGGCCTGCCGTCCGAATTCGCCGGAGTGGCCGACGTGCGCGGGCGCTCGGTGCCGGTGCTGGACCTGGGCCTGAGCATCGGCCATCCCGAACGCGACCCCGCTCCGCAGAACGCGCCCAACTACCTGGTGGTGACCGAGTTCAACCGCATGGTGCAGGGCTTCCTGGTCAGCGGCGTGGAGCGCATCGTCAACATCGCCGTGGAGGACATCCACCCGCCGCCGGAGCTGGGCGCCAACGCCAGCTACCTGACCGCGGTGACCCGGTTCCAGGGGGAGCTGATCCAGGTGATCGACGTGGAAAGCGTGCTCGCCGACATCCGCCGGGATCGCCTGGACGCGTCGCTCGCCCCGGGCCTGGCGCTGCCCGAAGGCGCCCCGCCCATGCACGTGCTGGTGGTCGACGACTCGCGCGTGGCGCGCCTGCAGATCCGCGGCGTGCTGGAGCAGCTGGGCGTCGCCGCGACCCTGCTCTCGGACGGGCGCCAGGCCCTGGACCACCTCCTGCAGGTGCACGCCGGCGGCGAGAACCCGGCAACACGCTATGCCATGGTCATTTCCGACATAGAAATGCCGGCCATGGACGGCTATACCCTGACCACGGAAATCCGCCGCCATCCCGGCCTGGCCAACCTTTACGTGCTGCTGCACACCTCGCTGTCGGGGGTGTTCAACAACGCCATGGTGCAGCGCGTGGGCGCCAACGCCTTCGTGCCCAAGTACAGCCCCAACGAACTGGCCGAGCACGTCCTGCAGCGGCTCGGCGAAGTGGCCGCGGCGGCGATGGCGGCGTAGGGAAGGCGGCGGCACGGGAGCCGCCGGGCACGCCGCCGCACCGCCTCCCGCACGCATCGGAAAACCGTCGCGCCGGCGCGGCACGGGTCTTGCCTGGCTTTCCGGCAACGACCGCCGGAGCGCGCCATGTCCAATCCACTTTCCTCCTTCCTGGGCGTCCATGGGACCGCGCTGCCGCTGCGCGAACAGCGCATGCAGCTGATCGCCAGCAACCTCAGCAACGCCGACACCCCCGGCTACAAGGCCAAGGACATCGAGTTCCAGGCGGCGCTGGAGAGCGCGGCGCAGCGCGGCGGACCGATGCGGGCCACGCACGAACGCCACGCCGGCAGCGGCCTTGGGCTGCAGCCGCGGATCTTCGAACGCCAGGGCCTGCAGCCCAGCCTCGACGGCAACACCGTCGACGCCGACACCGAGCGCGCCGCCTACGGCCGCGCCGCCCTGGAATACCGCGCCTCGCTGAGCTTCGTCGAATCCAAGGTGCGCAGCATGCTCACCGCGATCACCGGGCAGTAAGCCATGAGCAACCTGCCGATCTTCGATGTCGCCGGTTCGGCGCTGCACGCGCAGTCGGTGCGCCTCAACACCATCGCCAGCAACCTGTCCAACGCCGATTCCATCGCCTCGACGCCGGAAGCGGCGTACCGGCCGATCGAGCCGGTGTTCCAGGCGCGGCCGTTGAACGCCGACGGCTCGCTCACCGCGGTGCGGGTCAAGGAAGTCACGCAGAGCGACGCGCCTCCGATCAAGCGCTACGAGCCCGGCCACCCGATGGCCGATGCCGAAGGCTACGTCTACGCGCCCGACGTCGATCCGGTGGCGCAGATGGTGAACCTGATCTCGGCCTCGCGCGGCTACCAGGCCGGCGTGGAGATGCTCAACACCGCCAAGGAACTGGCGCTGGCCACGCTGATGATGGGCCGTTGAGCCCCCCGTAACCGACGACCCAGGCGACCGCACCGATGAGCACCATCACCAACGAGCTTCTTCCCACGCGCGGCGCAGCCGCCGGTCCCGCCGCGCCCAAGCCGGCGGCCCTGGGCCAGGCCGATTTCATGCGCCTTATGACCGAACAGCTCAAGCACCAGGATCCGCTCAAGCCGCTGTCCAACAGCGAGTTCATCGGCCAGCTGGCGCAGTTCTCCACCGTGCAGGGCATCAGCGACCTCAACGCCGCGGTCGGCGGCTTCGGCGGCGCGCTCACCGGCGACCAGGTGCTCAGGGGCGCTTCGCTGGTGGGGCATTCGGTGCTGGTGCCGTCGGACAAGCTCGCGCTCGCCGCCGCCGGCGGGGCCAGCGGCGTGGTGATGGCGCCCGGCGCGGGCACGGTCAACTTCGAGATCAGCAACGCCAGCGGCACCGTGGTGCGCACGATCAGCGTCGCAGCCGCCGGCAAGGGCGAGCTGCCTTTCGCCTGGAACGGCCTGGACGCCAACGGCCAGCGGCTGGCCCCGGGCGCGTATTCGGTCAAGTCCACGTTCGTCGACGCCGGCGGCAAGGCCACCGGCGTCAACA
>DATHAV010000261.1:0-1987 GCA_035296505.1 Pseudoxanthomonas sp. | reverse complement strand
AGCGGGAAAGACAGAAGCCGAAGCGTGCTGCTGCGCGTGCGCGAGGATTCCCGCGCGCCAGGAGTTTTTCGGCAGTGCGGGTGGAAGCGCGTTGATCTGGTCGCCCGCGGCGGCGACCGGAACCTACTCAGTCCTGCTCTTCCGGCGGCGGCACCATGTGGTCCGGATCGACCGAAAGGCGCCCGGCCATGAGCACCGCCTGGGTGCGGTTGGTCACCCCGAGCTTGCGCAGGATCGCGGTGACGTGGGCCTTGATCGTGGCCTCCGACACGCCCAGGTCGTAGGCGATCTGCTTGTTGAGCCGCCCGACGCCCAACATCTGCAGCACCCGGAACTGCTGCGGCGTCAGCTCGCGCAGTCGCAGGCCGGTTTCGTGTTCGTCGGGGCTCATCGCCGGCGCTTCGTGGGCCTCGGCCGGCGCCCAGCGTTCGCCCTCCAGCACCTGGGCGATGGCGCGGCCGATGGTTTCCGAATCCGCCGACTTGGGGATGAAACCGAGCGCGCCGTGGCCCAGCGCGCGGCGCATGACGCTGGCCTCCTCGTGCGCCGACACGATCACCACCGGCAGCTGCGGATGCAGCGCCCGCAGGTGGACCAGCGCGTTGAACCCGTGCGCGCCCGGCATGTTGAGGTCCATCAGCAGCAGGTCGGCATCGACGTGGGTGTCGACCAGCGCGTACAGCGCGTCGATGCTGTCGGCTTCGTGCAGCTGCACGCCGGGCAGCTGGCGCTGCACCGCGCCGCGCAGGGCTTCGCGGAACAGCGGGTGGTCGTCGGCGATCAGCAGCGTGGGCATGCGGTCCTTGCCGGGTGGTTGCGGCTGGCGCTAGCGCACCTTGCGCTGCGCCACCAGCGATTCGACCACCGAAGGGTCGGCCAGGGTCGAGGTATCGCCAAGCTGGTCGGGCGCCAGCTCCGACGAGCCCGCTTCGGCGATCTTGCGCAGGATGCGGCGCATGATCTTGCCCGAGCGCGTCTTGGGCAGGCCCGGCGCCCACTGCAGGTGGTCGGGCGTGGCGATGGGTCCGATCTCCTTGCGTACCCAGGCCACCAGCTCCTTGTGCAGCTCGTCGGTCTGCGCTTCGCCGGCGATCAAGGTGACGTAGGCGTAGATGCCCTGGCCCTTGAGGTCGTGCGGGAACCCGACCACCGCGGCCTCGGCCACCTTCGGGTGCGAAACCAGCGCGCTCTCCACTTCGGCGGTGCCGATGCGGTGCCCGCTGACGTTGATCACGTCGTCCACCCGGCCGGTGATCCAGTAGTAGCCGTCCTCGTCGCGGCGGCAGCCGTCGCCGGTGAAGTAGGTGCCCGGGTAGGTGCGGAAATAGGTGTCGATGAAGCGCTGATGATCGCCGTACACGGTGCGCATCTGCCCCGGCCACGAATCCAGCAGCACCAGGTTGCCTTCGGCCGCGCCTTGCAGGCGCTCGCCGTTGGCGTCGACCAGCGCCGGCCGCACGCCGAAGAACGGCAGCGACGCCGATCCGGGTTTGAGGTCGGTGGCGCCGGGCAGCGGGGTGATCAGGATGCCGCCGGTCTCGGTCTGCCACCAGGTATCGACCACCGGGCAGCGCGAGTCGCCGACCACTTCGTGGTACCAGCGCCAGGCCTCGGGATTGATCGGCTCGCCGACGCTGCCCAGCAGGCGCAGCGAGGCGCGCGAAGTCTTCTTGACCGGGTCGGCGCCCTCGCGCATCAGCGCGCGGATGGCGGTGGGCGCGGTGTAGAAGATCGTCACCTTGTGCTTGTCGATGACCTCCCAGAAGCGCGACACGCTGGGGTAGTTGGGCACGCCTTCGAACACCAGCGCGGTCGCGCCGTTGGCCAGCGGCCCGTACACGATGTAGCTGTGGCCGGTGACCCAGCCGACGTCGGCGGTGCACCAGTAGATGTCGTCCTCGCGCAGGTCGAACACCGCCTCGTGGGTGACGCTGGCGAACAGCAGATAGCCACCGGTGGTGTGCAGCACGCCCTTGGGCTTGCCGGT
>DATHAV010000260.1:0-3675 GCA_035296505.1 Pseudoxanthomonas sp. | reverse complement strand
GCTGCCGGACCTCAACCTGGGCACCGCCGGCGGCGCCAGCTGCTCGCCGGGCCTGCGCCAGCGGCTTGGCGATGTGCTGGCGGCGCAGCACGGCTACGGCTTCGTCATCGACGGCCGCTTCAAAGGCGGCTACATCACCCGCCACTATGGAAATCCGGGCGCCGGCATCGATGCGGTGCAGCTCGAGCTGACGCAGAGCACCTACATGGACGAGCGGACGTTCGAATACCTGCCCGCGCGCGCCGCGCGCCTGCAGGTCCTGCTGGCACAGTTGCTGAAAGCTGCCGTGGGGTAAGCGGGAGCGCGGGGCGCGGCGACCGGAGGAGGAATGGGTATTCAAAATAAGTGAGAAGAGCGAGGTTGGCCGATACCGCACTGAATGAAAACGCCAGTTCAGCGCGCTCCCAGATCAAGAGGCCCCGATGCTGAATCGTCTGGGTACTTGTGGAACTTTAAAAGGAGAGAAGGATGGGTGAGTATTACAAAATCGTCAACTTGAACAAGCGACAGTATTTAAGCGCCGACATCTTTATGGAGGGGATAAAAGGAAGAGGTATTATGCGAGGCATTCATGCCTATGCCTTCGGCAAATTATTGACCTATGGCGGTCTTCCTGAAAATAATTCGAAGTGGCGGAAGGATAATCCAACCGGAGTTTGGGCTGGGTGCTGGGCTGGGGACCGAATCGCTATTGTAGGAGATGAAACTGAAGATCCAGGAGAATTCTTAGGCGTAAAGCTGTTCGATAGCGCGACGAATCCCCTTGCTCTAGACGAAATTCTGAGGCTGGAATTTGAAAACATCGGTGGTAAATTGATCTGCTGGCTGGTCAATGATGCTGATGTTGCCGAAAGGTTGCTGGAGCGGCTGCGGCAGAGTGAACACTATTTTGGGGTTGTAGGTTACATAGCTCATAAATATAGGTACGGCGATGTATCCAAGGATCTCATCAAATTCTTGGATCAGCACTTTTCAAAAACCTGGGAGAAAAAATACAAGCGGATTCTGGAAGACCGGGGCAATACCTTCATTGAGCCGGATGTATAAAGATCGGCTGTTGGAACTGAGGCGAACGCTACTGCCGCCGCTGGATGACCTGCTGGTCGTGACCGTGAGTTCATCAACAAAGGGGGTTCCGCGCTCCGGACTGGATCGCTGCTATAACCATCCGATTCCGCAGCGCGCCCTCAAGCATCAATCCCCCTCCAGACGCTGAAGAAGTGGCGCGGCGAACAACTGAGCTGTTCGTCGAACGCATTCACAGTCTGTCGGGACTGGACGGCTAAATATCCCGTTCCACGTGGTGATGCCTGCGTCGTCGCCACGGCGAGTGAGGCGCAGAAGCCGTCTACACCTCGAGCGAGGCCAAATCGCCTTTCGACTCCAGCCACGCCTTGCGTTCGCCGGCGCGCTTCTTGGCCAGCAGCATGTCCATCAGCGCCCGCGTGCCGCTGTCGTCCTCGATGGTCAGCTGCACCAGGCGCCGGGTGTCGGGATGGATGGTCGATTCGCGCAGCTGCGAGGGATTCATCTCGCCCAAGCCCTTGAACCGGGTGACGTTGACCGCGCCCTTGAGCTTCTCGCGCTCGATCTTCTCCAGCAGCAGGCGCTTTTCCTCCTCGTCCAGCGCGTAGAACACCTGCTTGCCCACGTCCACTCGGAACAGCGGCGGCATCGCCACGAAGATGTTGCCGGCGCGGACCAGCGCGGGGAAATGCTGCAGGAACAGCGCGGTCAGCAGGGTGGCGATGTGCAGGCCGTC
Source organism: Pseudoxanthomonas sp. (assembly GCA_035296505.1). Taxonomy (GTDB): domain Bacteria; phylum Pseudomonadota; class Gammaproteobacteria; order Xanthomonadales; family Xanthomonadaceae; genus Pseudoxanthomonas_A. Next base: position 1,913 of record DATHAV010000260.1, on the reverse strand, counting down.
GGAGTCCGCGTCGGCCAGGATCACCACCTTGCCGTAGCGCAGCCCGCCGATGTCCTCCTTGCCGGGGTCGCATCCGATCGCCACCGCCAGGTCGTGCACTTCGGTGGAGGCGAGCACGCCGCCGGAGGCAACCTCCCAGGTGTTGAGGATCTTGCCGCGCAGCGGCAGGATCGCCTGGAAATCCTTGTCGCGCGCCTGCTTGGCGCTGCCGCCGGCCGAGTCGCCCTCGACCAGGAACAGCTCGGTGCGCGACAGGTCCTGGCTGATGCAGTCGGCCAGCTTGCCGGGCAGGGCCGGCCCTTGCGTGACCTTCTTGCGCACGATCTGCTTTTCGGTCTTCAGCCGCACGCTGGCGCGCTCGATCGCCAGCTGCGCGATGCGCTCGCCCAGGTCGGTGTGCTGGTTGAGCCACAGGCTGAAAGCGTCGTGCGCGGCGCCCTCGATGAAGCCGGCGGCCTGGCGCGAGCTCAGCCGCTCCTTGGTCTGCCCGCTGAACTGCGGATCGGTCATCTTCAGCGACAGCACGAACGAAACACGGTCCCACACGTCCTCCGGCGCCAGCTTGATCCCGCGCGGCAGCAGGTTGCGGAAGTCGCAGAACTCGCGCAAGGCGTCGGTGAAGCCGCTGCGCAGGCCGTTGACGTGGGTGCCGTGCTGGGCGGTGGGAATCAGGTTCACGTAGCTTTCCTGCACCAGTTCTCCTTCCGGCACCCAGGCCACGGCCCAGTCCACGATCTCGCTCTGCTTGGCCAACTGGCCCACGAACAGCCTGGGCGGCAGCAGTTCGCGGCCCTGCAGCTCGCCCAGCAGGTAGTCGCGCAGGCCGTCGGCGTAGTGCCACTGCTCGCGTTCGCCGCTGGCCTCGTCCAACAGCCTGACCGTCAGCCCCGGGCACAGCACGGCCTTGGCCCGCAGCAGGTGCTTGAGCGCGCGCAGGTTGTACTTGGGCGTGTCGAAGTACTTGGGATCGGCCCAGAACCGCAGGCGCGTGCCGGTGTTCTTCCTGCCGACGGCGTTGACGACTTCGAGCTTCGAGGCGGGGTCGCCGTCGCGGAACTCCATTCGGTGTTCGTTGCCGTCGCGCTTGATGAACAGCTCCACGCGCGAGGACAGCGCGTTGACCACGCTCACGCCCACGCCGTGCAGGCCGCCGCTGAAGGTGTAGTTGCGGTTGTTGAACTTGCCCCCGGCGTGCAGCCGGGTGAGGATCAGCTCGACGCCGGAAATCTTCTCCTCCGGGTGGATGTCCACCGGCATGCCGCGGCCGTCGTCGCCCACTTCGCAGCTGCCGTCCTTGAACAGCGTCACTTCGATCTCGCTCGCGTGCCCCGCCAAGGCCTCGTCCACCGCGTTGTCGATGACTTCCTGCGCCAAGTGGTTGGGACGGGTGGTATCGGTGTACATGCCGGGACGGCGCTTGACCGGGTCCAGGCCCGAGAGCACTTCGATGTCGGCGGCGTTGTAGCGGGTGTTCATGGGCGCGGCGGTATCCAGGCGATAGCGGCGCGAAGTGTGCGGCCTGGCCTGGGGTTTTGCACGTTCAGTCCAAGGTCGGCGGCGATGGTCTATGGTTCTCGTCCCGGCGCGACTCTCCACTTTCCATCGCCCCGGCAGCAGCAGGAGAACCCCATGAAAAAGCGCAACATCGTGATCCTCGGCGCCATCGCCGCCGCGCTCGCCCCCGCCGCCGCCTTCGCGCAATCGTCCAGGGCCGAAGACGACGCCGACAAGCGCCAGCAAAGCGCGCAGGACAGCGTGCAGTCCGACGCCGAGAGGAAGGCCGAACGCCGTGCGCGCAACGAAGCCGCGGCCGCGGCCCGTGCCAAGGACGAAGGCCAGCGGCCGGAGAAGGAGGAAGAGGAAGAAGAGCGCAGGAAGCCCTGAGCGAGCCGCCAGGGACGCACGCCGGGGCA
>DATHAV010000259.1:0-7573 GCA_035296505.1 Pseudoxanthomonas sp. | reverse complement strand
TGGGAGCGGCCTCGCTGAAGCCATGGTCGGTTTTGACGGTGATTGGCTGGGAATGGCCAGGGATTTGGTCATGCGGAGGTTCGGCGTTGCGCTGGAGGGCGATCTCGCCCAACGGCGCAAGGCGGCGGAGTTTCTTCATCGCCGCGGCTTCGATACGGACACGGTAAGGCTGGCCTTGCGCGCCGGCGGGGGCGACTGATCCGGTTCGGCCTGCTAATCTTGCATGCTTGGGTTGTCTGGACAGAATGCGGCCGCATCTAGCGATACCGCGGCCACCAACCTGCCCGCCGCCAAGCCAGCCAGATGAACGCCAACAGCACGCTCAGCAGCCGCCGTATACGCAGCGATTTCCTCCAGTTCTTCAAGGGCAAGGGCCACACCATCGTGCCCTCGGCGCCGCTGGTACCGGGCAACGATCCGACGCTGCTGTTCACCAATTCAGGCATGGTGCAGTTCAAGGACGTCTTCTTGGGCGCCGAAAAGCGCAGCTACGTGCGCGCCGCCGATGTGCAGCGTTGCCTTCGCGCCGGCGGCAAGCACAACGACCTGGATTCGGTCGGCTATACCGCGCGCCACCACACCTTCTTCGAAATGCTGGGCAACTGGTCATTCGGCGACTACTTCAAGAAGGACGCGATCGCCTGGGCGTGGGAGTTGCTGACCGAGGTCTGGAAGCTGCCCAAGGAACGCCTGCTGGTCACCGTCTATCACACGGACGACGAGGCCTATGAGCTGTGGAACACGCTGATCGGCCTTCCAGCCGAGCGCATCGTGCGGATCGGCGACAACAAAGGCACGCCGTACGCTTCCGACAATTTCTGGCAGATGGCCGATACCGGGCCGTGCGGCCCCTGCACGGAAATCTTCTACGATCATGGCGACCACATCGCCGGCGGCCCACCGGGATCGCCCGACGAGGACGGCGACCGCTATATCGAGATATGGAACCTGGTGTTCATGCAGTTCGATCGGCAGCCGGACGGATCCTTGGCGCCGCTCCCGGCGCCGTGCGTGGATACGGGGATGGGGCTGGAACGGCTGGCCGCTATCCTGCAGCACGTGCACACCAATTACGAGATCGATACCTTCCAGGCGCTCATCGCCCGTGCCGCCGAACTCACCGGCACCACCGACCTGGAGAACAAGTCGCTGCGCGTGATCGCCGACCACATTCGCGCCTGCGCGTTCCTCATCGTCGACGGGGTAGTGCCCTCGAACGAAGGTCGCGGTTACGTGCTGCGTCGGATCATCCGCCGGGCGCTGCGCCACGGCTGGATGCTTGGCGTCCGCCAGCCGTTCTTCCACCGCATGCCGCCGGTGCTGGTGGAGATGATGGGCGAGGCGTATCCGGAGCTGCCGGCGGCCCAAATCCTGGTCGAGCGCGCGCTCAAGGCGGAGGAGGAGCGCTTCGCCGAAACACTGGACGCCGGCATGCGCATCTTCGACGAACTCGCCGCCCGTTCCGCAGGGGTGATCGCCGGCGCCGATGCCTTCCGTCTGTACGACACCTACGGCTTCCCGGTGGATCTCACCGCCGACATCGCCCGCGAGCGCGGCCTGCCGATCGACATGGCCGGATTCGACGCCGCCATGGCGCAGCAGCGGGAAATCGCGCGCGCGGCGGGCAAGTTTTCTTCGGCGGGCGGACTGCCCGCCGAACTCGTGGCCCGGCTGCAGCCCACCGATTTCGTCGGATACGATGCGCTCGACATCGGCGGACTGGAAGTCATCGGACTGCTCAAGGAGGGGCGCCCCGTCGAATCGGTCGACGCTGGCGAGGCGGCGCTGGTGATCCTGGACCGCACGCCGTTCTATGCGGAATCCGGCGGGCAGGTGGGCGACGTCGGCACTCTTGCCGAACTCGGGGTCAGGTTCGAGGTCACCGATACGCAGAAGCTCTCGGGTCAGTTCCATGGCCACGTAGGCACGCTCGCGGCAGGGCGGCTCAAGCTCGGCGACCATGTGGTGGCGTCGGTGGACGCGGCGCGGCGCAGTGCCACCATCCTCAACCACTCCGCCACGCATCTGCTGCACGCCGCACTGCGCGCGCGGTTGGGGACGCACGTACAGCAGAAAGGTTCCCTGGTGGCGCCGGACAGGCTGCGTTTCGACTTCTCGCATTTCCAGCAGGTCAGCGCCAAGGAACTGGCTGAGGTGGAGATTGGGGTCAATGCCGAGATCCGCGCCAACCATGAGGTCGAGATCCACAGCATGGGCATGCAGGATGCACTGGATTTCGGCGCTATGGCCTTGTTCGGCGAAAAATACGGCGAGCACGTGCGGGTGCTGCGCATGGGCGGCTATTCGACCGAGTTGTGCGGCGGTACCCATGTCACCCGCACGGGGGATATCGGCCTGTTCAAGATCGTGAGCGAAAGCGGTGTGTCGGCGGGCGTCCGACGCATCGAGGCCGTTACCGGCCAAGCCGCCCTGGACTGGATCGTATCCGAGCAGCGTCGGCTTCAGGAGGCCGCCTCCATCTTGGGCGGCGGTCCTGCCGAGGTAGTCGAAAAGGCCCGTCAGCTGGCCGAGCGCTACAAGAAGCTCGAACGCGAACTGGAGGCTTTGAAGGCTAAGGCGGCCTCGGGCGCGACCGCGGGGTTGGGCGAGTCCGCAGTAGATGTCGATGGAGTGAAGGTCCTGGCCGTACGCCTTGAGGGCTTCGATTCCAAGGCGCTACGCGACGGGATGGACCGCCTGAAGCAGCAGTTGGGCGATTCCGTAATCGTTTTGGCCGGCACCGCTGATGGCAGAGCTGCCTTGGTTGCAGGGGTGAACGGCTCGGCGACGGGGCGAGTGAACGCAGGGGAACTGTTGTCGCATATCGCTGGTCGGATCGGGGGCAAAGGTGGCGGCCGGCCAGACATGGCACAGGGAGGCGGTGCAGATAGCCCTTCACTTATTGCCGCATTGGCCGAAATTCCTAATTGGGTGGGTCAACGCCTAGCTGGGCGTCACGGTTCCTGCTAGCGATACGCCTCCCTATCTTTCATCTTAATTAACGCATCTGGAAGCATGTTCCAGATGTACACGCGCAAATTGCCGCCTGGAAGTAATCTTGGCGGAATAAGGAGATCAATAATGCTTATTTTGACTCGCCGAGTCGGCGAAACCTTGATGATCGGCGATTCGGTCACCGTGACCGTGCTCGGCGTCAAGGGCAACCAGGTACGTATCGGCATCACCGCGCCTAAGGACGTTGCAGTCCATCGCGAAGAAATCTACCAACGCATCCAGCGCGGAGAGGAAGCGCATGCTCCAGCCGAGCCGGCGGAGACGAATCACTCCAGCTGACGATTCCGTTTGCTGCCCGCTCCGCCAGCCGCTATCCTAAGTGGCTGGCGCGCCGGATTGCGTCGGAAGAGACATACGGAGAGTTGCCCGAGCGGCTGAAGGGGCTCCCCTGCTAAGGGAGTATAGGGTCAAAAGCCTTATCGAGGGTTCGAATCCCTCACTCTCCGCCAGTCCGAGTGCGAGATGTGCGGACTGCGCTGGATATTGGCGTCGAACGCGGGATGCAAGATGTAAAGGTTCAATGATTGACGTGCCTGATTCGTATCAGGCAAAATTCCGTTTCTTGTTGGCGCCCGTAGCTCAGTTGGATAGAGTACCTGGCTACGAACCAGGCGGTCGGGAGTTCGAATCTCTCCGGGCGCACCACACAGCAAATGAGCCAGCGCCTGATCGCTGGCTTTTTTGTGCGTCAAGCGCAGTGCCGTGGGTTCTCCAAGAGGATTGGTCGGCGTGTTAGGGGCTGCAGATGCCATCCAAGCGCCGCCCGTGCATATTCCGCCAGCAGCTCCTCGAATCCATGGAAGCTGCCTGAAAAATCATGTCGGCCCGCTGCGCGCACCACCGGACGATTGGTCGCGGTGCTACACGCGGTAGAACTCGCGATACCAGTCGACGAAGCGCTTCACCCCTGTTTCGGTCGGGGTCGAAGGCGAGTAGCCGGTGTCGCGCACCAGCGCGTCGACGTCCGCATGCGTATCCGGCACATCGCCGGGCTGCAGCGGCAGAAGCTTGCGTTCGGCCTTGCGGCCCAGGCAGTCCTCGAGGACCTCGATGTAGCGCAGCAGTTCGACCGGCCGATGGTTGCCGATGTTGTACACGCGGTACGGCGCGCTGGAAGTGGCGGGCGAAGGCGCCATGGCGTCGTGAGCCGGATCGGGTCCTGGCACCGTGTCGAGGGTGCGGATCACGCCCTCGACCACGTCGTCGACGTAGGTGAAGTCGCGCGTGTGCCGGCCATTGTTGAACACGTCGATCGGCTCGCCCGCCAGGATCTTGCGCGTAAACAGGAACAGCGCCATGTCCGGCCGGCCCCAGGGCCCATAGACGGTGAAGAAGCGCAGCCCGGTGGTCGGCAGGCCGAACAGATGGCTGTAGGTGTGGGCCATCAGCTCGTTGGCCTTCTTGGTCGCCGCGTACATGCTGACCGGATGGTCCACGCTGTCCTCGACCGCGAACGGCAGCTTGCGGTTGGCGCCATACACCGAACTGGACGACGCGTAGACCAGGTGCTCGATACCGCCATGGCGGCAGGCTTCGAGGATGTTCATGAAGCCGACGACGTTGCTGTCGATGTAGGCGTGCGGGTTCTGCAGCGAATACCGCACGCCGGCCTGCGCGGCCAGGTTGACCACGCGCTGCGGGCGGAATGTCGCGAACGCACGCTCCAGCGCCGGCCGGTCCTCGAGCGACGCCCGGCTGAAGGAGAATCCCGCCTGCGGCGTCAGCCGGTCGAGCCGCGCCTGCTTCAGCCGTGGATCGTAGTAGTCGTTGAGGTTGTCGTAGCCCAGTACTTCGTCGCCGCGGGCGAGCAGCCGCTGGCTGAGCTGTGACCCGATGAAACCGGCCGCGCCGGTAACCAGTATGCGCATGTCCATTCCCGATGCTGGGGCCGCCGCCCCGGTGGTGTTGCGGATGGGCGCGGGCTACAGACGATCGTCGACCTCGGCGCGGGGCAGAGCTCCCTTGACGTCGAACAACACCCCGCCGGGTACGCCTAAGGCGCGGATCGCCTGCGCGCCCAGCGCGAGGAACTCGCGATGGGGCACGGCCAAGACAACGCCGTCGTACTCGCCCGAAGCGGGCAGGTCGACGAGTTCGATCCCGTATTCGTCCAGCGCCGCCTGCCGGTCCACCCGCGGATCGTGGACCTGCACCTGCACGCCATGATTGCTCAGTTCGGTAACGATATTGATGACCCCGGTGTTGCGCAGGTCCGGGCAGTTCTCCTTGAACGCCAGGCCCAGCACCAGCACCCGTGGGCGCCCCCCCGGCCGCGCATTACGCGCCATCAGCCGGATCACGCGCCGGGCGACATGCCCACCCATGCTGTCATTGATGCGGCGTCCGGCGAGAATGACCTCGGGGTGGTGGCCGATCTGCTGCGCCTTATGGGTCAGGTAGTACGGATCCACGCCGATGCAGTGGCCGCCCACCAGCCCCGGCTGGAACGGCATGAAGTTCCACTTCGAGCCCGCCGCCTGCAGCACCTCGTGCGTATCCAGGCCGAGCCGGTGGAAGATCAGCGCCAACTCGTTGATCAGGGCCACGTTGACGTCGCGCTGGACGTTCTCGATGACCTTTGCGGCTTCGGCCACGCGGATGCTCGTGGTCCGGTGGGTACCGGCGGCAATGATGCTGCGGTAGAGCGCGTCGACGAACTCGGCAGCCTCCGGCGTCGATCCGGAGGTGACCTTCACGATGTTCTCCAGCCGGTGCTGGCGGTCGCCGGGGTTGATGCGCTCGGGGCTGTAGCCGGCGTGGAAATCGCGGTTGAAGGTCAGGCCGGACTCGCGCTCGATGATCGGCACGCAGACCTCCTCGGTGGCGCCGGGGTACACCGTGGATTCGAAGATCACCACGCCTCCGGCACCGATCGCGCGGCCGACGCTGCGGCTGGCCGACTCCAAAGGCCCAAGATCGGGGCGCTTGTACGCGTCGATGGGTGTGGGCACGGTCACGATGAACACATTGCAGTCCGCCAGCTGCGCCGCGTCGCTGCTGAAGCGCAGCCGGCGAGCGGCTTCGATGTGCGCCGAGGAAATTTCCAGGGTGTGGTCGTGGTGGGCCAGCAGCTCGGAAATGCGCGTGTGGCTGGTGTCGAATCCGAGCGTGGCGAACCTGCCGCCGAACGCGGTCGCCAGCGGAAGCCCGACATAGCCCAGCCCGATCACCGCGATACGGATGTCGTCGGGGGCGGGCAGCTGAGGCTTGATCGGCATCGTGTACCTGGGCAGATCCTGGCGACGCCCGGAGCGTGCCGATATGGCCGCGCATGGTACCAGTCGAGCTTCGCAACGCTGCCGGCGCGCCGCACGCGCATCGGCGCCCGTGCCGCCCCCGCGCCGTGTCGACCCGTTCTCACGCCGGATGTCGTAAATTCGCGCTTCTGCACCACGCACCGGTCGCGCCTTCGGCGCGTTGCCGCGGGTGCGCAAGAAGAGCGATGATCAATGCGGATTTTGTTGTGCGGCGGGGCCGGCTACATCGGCGGACACACCTGCGTCGAACTGCTGGCGCGCGGCCACGAGGCAGCGGTGGCCGACAGCCTGGTCAACAGTTCCCCCCGGGCACTGCAGCGGCTGGAACAGGTGGCGGGCGCGCCGATTCCCTTCCACCGGGTCGACATGCGCGACAGCGCCGGGCTGGACGCGGTGTTCGCCAGCGGCCCGTTCGACGCGGTCGTGCATTTCGCCGCGCTCAAGGCCGTGGGCGAATCGTGCGAGCGCCCGCTGGATTACTTCGAAAACAACATCAGCGGCACCGTCAACCTGCTGCAGGCGATGAAGCGCGCGGGCGTGCGGCGACTGGTGTTCAGTTCCTCGGCGACGGTCTACGGCGACCCGGAGCAGGTGCCGGTGACCGAATCGGCACGCCTGCAGGTGACCAATCCCTATGGCCGCACCAAGCTGGTGATGGAGCACCTGATCGAGGATCTGTGCACCTACGACCCCGACTTCCGCGCCGCCAACCTGCGCTACTTCAATCCGGTCGGCGCCCATGCGTCCGGCCTGATCGGCGAGGATCCGACCGGTATTCCCAACAACCTGATGCCCTACATCTGCCAGGTGGCGGTCGGGCGGCGCGAACGGCTGCAGGTGTTCGGCGGCGACTATCCCACCGCCGACGGCACCGGCGTGCGCGACTACATCCATGTGGTGGATCTGGCCCGGGCGCATGCCGATGCGCTGGATTACCTGGTGCGCGAGGACCGCAGCCTGACCGTCAACCTGGGGACCGGACAGGGCATCAGCGTGCTGGAACTGCTCAGGGCGTTCGAACGGGCTTCGGGGCGCACCATTCCCTACCAAATCGTGGCCCGCAGGCCCGGCGACGTGGCCGCGGTGTTCGCCGATCCCTCCATGGCCGAGCGCCTGCTGGGATGGAAGGCGGCGCTGGACGTGGACGCCATGTGCCGCGACGCGTGGCGCTGGCAGTCGGCCAATCCGCAGGGCTACGCTTCCAACTGATCGTTGCCCAGCAGGGCCTCCACCACGGCCTGCGGCTGCTTCATCCAGGCGAAGTGGCCGGCGCGCGTGCCCAGCGCGCCGCGCTCCAGCAC
>DATHAV010000258.1:0-1659 GCA_035296505.1 Pseudoxanthomonas sp. | reverse complement strand
GCGGGTCAGCGCATTGAATAAGGTCGATTTGCCGAAGTTGGGCCGGCCGACGAGTGCGACGAGGGGAAGCATGAAAGCCCTGTTCGGTACCCTTCGCAGGCGAAGGCGGTCTGGGCGCGCGGAGATGCGCGATCCGGACATTGTACAGGCCGGCCACCCGCCGCCCGCGGCGTGCCAGGCCGACGGCGACGCCGGCCGCCGATCCAGTCGCTTGATTACTGAAGGCGGTAGGCGGTCAGGCGGCCGTCGACGCTCTGCGCAAGCAGGATGCCGTCGGCCACCAGCGGCTGAGCGCGCAGAGCGCTGCGGCCGCCACGTTTGCGCGCGGCGATCTGGCCGTTGTCCAGCCGCAGCCAGTGCAGGTAGCCGTCGAAATCGCCCACCACGGCATAGTCGCCGTGCACCGCGGGCGCGGTCAGCGAGCGCCGGGCGAGCGTCGGGTTGGACCAGTTCGGCACGCCGGACGCCTTGTCCAGCGCCCACACCGTGCCCGAACCGTCCGACACCAGCACGCTGCCGCTCGCCACGCCCACGCCGCCGGCACCGCCGTGGTCGCGGTTCCACAGCGGGCGTCCGCTGGGACCGTCGATGGCCACGCTCTCGTTCTTGAAACTGCTGGCGAACAGCGTCGTCCCATCCAGCACCGGCGCACCGTCCACATCGGCCATGCGCTCGAGTTCGGTACGGCCATCGGGAACCCCGACCACCCGGTTCCATAGCTGGCGACCGTCGCTCAGGCTCATCGCGGTCAAGGTGCCGTCATCGTTGCCCACGAATGCGATGCCCGGACCCAGCGTCACCGGCGCATTGCCCCTGACCGTGAGGCTCGGCAGATCGTTGGCATAGAACCAGCGGCGTTCGCCGCTAGCGGCATCGAACGCGCTCACCCGGCCGTCGTTAGAGCGCACCAGCACCACGCCCTGCCCGATGGCTGGCGCAGCAATCACCTCGTTGGATACCTTGGCCTGCCACTTCTGCGCTCCGGTGGCGGCATCCAGCGCGATCACTTCGCCGTCCAGCGTACCCACCACCACCAGACCGTCGCCCGCCCCCGGACCGCCGCTGAGGCGCGCTTTGGACTCGTGGCGCCAGACCAGCGCCCCGCTCTGCAGGTCGAGCGCACGGACACCGCCTTCCACCGCCGCCACGTACACCCGGCCGTCCGCCACCGCAGGACGCTGACGAAGCCCAAGGCGTTCCTCGCCCTTGCCGACGTTGGCGCTCCACAGCTCGGCGACATTGGCCGACGCAGCGAAGTCGACAAGCTCGGCCGGTTCGGTCGGCTTGTCGTCGTCCTTGTTGCCTCCAAACCAGCCCCTGACGGTGCTGCAGCCGGAAAGCAATGCCACCAGCAGCGCCAGCGCGACGATACGTTTGAACATTAAAACGGGCCTCATCAGGTCGGCTGCGCAGGGTTGGGCGGCGTGCCGCCGACGTCGGTGAGCTTGAACTCCACCAGTCGCCGCTGCGGTGCAGCGACGTCGATGCCGGCGAGCGCCTTGAGATAAGCCTCCCGCGCTTGTTCGCGTTTTCCGGCGGCGACCAGCGCGTCGCCGCGCGTTTCGAGGCTGGCGCTGTCGGCGGCGTCGCCCAGCACCTTCAGCGCTTCATCGGTCTTGCCGGTGTCGATGAGCAACTTGGCCAGACGCACGTTGACCA
>DATHAV010000257.1:0-2546 GCA_035296505.1 Pseudoxanthomonas sp. | reverse complement strand
CACGCCGATGAATGCCGCCACGCAACGCCCGATCGATCGCTGGTTCGCCAGCTATTCGGACGACCACCGCAACGACGCCAACCAGCTGATCCACGTGTTCGCGGTGCCGGCGATCCTGTGGTCGGTGGTCGCGCTGATGTGGTGCGTCCCGGTGTTCGGGACGCTGTTCAAGAGCGGCGTGTGGGCGGCGCTGGCGATGTTCGCGGCCTGGGTGTTCTACAACCGCCTGTCGCGCCCAATCGGCTACGGCATGCTCGCGGTGTTCTTCGCGATGGGCTGCCTGTGCCGCCTGATCGAGCAGAACGCCGGGCTGCAGGCGCTGCTGTGGAGCGCGGCGACGGTGTTCGTGGTCGCGTGGATCGCGCAGTTCATCGGCCACAGGATCGAGGGCAGGAAGCCGAGCTTCTTCACCGACGTGGTGTACCTGCTGATCGGCCCGATCTGGGTGCTGTCCAAGCTGTACCGCTCGATGGGCTGGAAGTACTGAACCGAGGCGGCGCACCTCCCGCTCAAGGCTCGAACATGTCAGCCGCCGGTTCGAACCGGCGCGGCGCGTAGCCGAAATCCTCCCGCGCCGGCCGGCCGTCGAACACCAGATCCTCGCGCATCCGCAGCAGCACCGCATCGCCGGCGCCGCGCATGCGCCCGCCCAGGCGCGCGGTGGCCAGCGCCAGCTTGAACAGCGGTGACGGCGCCTGGATCAGGCGCGCCGGGGGCCGCAGGCAGCCCAGCACGCGGCCCACCATTTCGCGATAGGACAAGGTCTCGCCACCCGGCAGCGCATAGGTGCGGCCATGGGCGCGGGGCGCATCGAGCGCGGCGCGCGCGGCCTGGGCCAGATCGTCCACGTGCACCGGCTGGCGCAAGCCGTCGGCGCCCGCGGGCAGCACGAAGCAGCGCGTGCGGCGCGCGATCGCGGCGATGCGGGTGAGGGTCTGGTCGCGGCCCGCGCCGTAGACCAGGGTGGGCCGCAGCAGGGTAGCGTCGGCGCCGCGTACGTTCGCGGCCGCCAGCAGGCGCGCCTCGCTGTCCTGCAGGCGCTGCGCGAGCTCGCGTTCGGCCGCATCGGGCGACGCTTGCTTCACCGCGGCGCTGGTGGAACCGAATGCGATCACGCGCGGGCACTGCAGCGCGCCGCTTTCGTACCAGAGCGAGAACAAGTCCAGCGGCCCGCAGCTGAAGATCGCATCGACGCGCACGGGCCAGTCGCCGCCACTGCGCAGGTCGCCTTGCACCCAGCGCAGGGTGCCGATGCCAACGACCGGCGGCCTGCGCGAAACGGCGATCACCTCCCAGCCTTCCTGCAGCAGCCGCTGGCGCAGCGCCTCGCCGATCTGGCCGCTGGCGCCGAACAGCAGCGCGCTACGCATGGATGCGGCAGCGGCTGCAGGAGTGGGTGCGGTTATGCATGCGGCACAGGATAGCGCCGCGCGCCGCCGCAGGACGCATGAAGTCGATAAGGTAAACTCGTCGCGACATCCATGACCCACTCCCACAGGCCTTGATGTTCCCTACGCTCGAAGTCCTGCTCGGCTTGCCGTTTGCGCTGGCCCTGGCGGTCGCGCTATGGCGCACCGCCTCTCTGCGTGCGATCGCTCGGCTTGCGGTGGTCGCACCGGTGCTGGGCCTTGCGCTGCTGGCGTGGCTGACGCCCGAGGTGCTGGGCGGCGCGATCCCGCAGCGCAGCCACGACTGGATTCCGCAGATCGGCCTGCTGTTCACGCTGCGGCTGGACGGGCTGGCGTGGATGTTCGCCGGCCTGGTGCTGGGCATCGGCGCGCTGATCGTGATGTACGCGCGCTACTACCTGAGCGACAACGACAGCCCGCAGCGGTTCTTCGGCTATCTGCTGCTGTTCATGGGCGCGATGCTGGGCATGGTGCTGGCGGGCAACCTGCTGCTGCTGGTGGTGTTCTGGGAGCTGACCAGCATCAGCTCGTTCCTGCTGATCGGCTTCTGGACCCAGCGCAACGACGCCCGCGAAGGCGCGCGCATGGCTCTGGCCATCACCGGTGCGGGCGGGCTGGCGCTGCTCGGCGGGGTGCTGCTGATCGGGCGCATCGTCGGCAACTTCGAGCTGGACGCGGTGCTCGCCTCCGGCGACCTGATCCGCGGCCACGCGCTGTATCCGGCGACGCTGGCGCTGGTGCTGCTGGGCATCTTCACCAAGAGCGCGCAGTTCCCGTTCCACTTCTGGCTGCCGCACGCGATGGCGGCGCCGACCCCGGTCTCGGCCTACCTGCATTCGGCGACCATGGTCAAGGCCGGCGTGTTCCTGCTGGCGCGGCTGCATCCGGCGCTGGCCGACAGCGATCTGTTCTTCTACGCGGTCAGCACGGTCGGCGCGGCGACCCTGCTGCTCGGCGCGTGGTATGCGATCTTCCAGCACGACATCAAGGGGCTGCTGGCGTACTCGACCATCTCGCACCTGGGCCTGATCACCCTGCTGTTCGGCCTGTCCACGCCGCTGGCGGTGGTGGCCGCGCTGTTCCTGTCTGCCGGCATAGTCGACCACGAGACTGGCACGCGTGACATCCGTAGGCTCG
>DATHAV010000256.1:0-2080 GCA_035296505.1 Pseudoxanthomonas sp. | reverse complement strand
ACCGGCACCCCGGCGTCGGCCTGCTTGAGGATCGAGACGATCTGCGTCTCGGTGAACTTTGACGTCTTCATTGGAACCTCCTGGAGGAAACATGCCAGAAAGTTCTACTTTCAGCCTCTGTGCCAGGCGGGGAAGCTTACGGCTGGGCCGCCGCCACTGGGGCCGCGGGCACATGACGCGCGTGGTGGCCGCTTACCTGGACTGGATGGTGCCGGCGCTGGGCCTGCGCCGGGTCGAGGCCAACGTGCTGGACACCAACCCGGCCTCGGCGCGGGTGCTGGCGAAGAACGGCTTCATTGAGCAGGGCTGCCGGCGCGGCGCCGTCCGCAAGCCCGACGGCCTGCACGACCTGAGGCTGTTCGGACGCCTCTGGCCGGGCTGATCCGGCCACCGGGACTGCGCAGCGGCGCGCGTTGCGGTTATCTTGCGGGGGTTCGGCCGCGCCGCCGCGCGCATGCCCGCCTGTCCCTTCGCATCGAACACCGGAGACTCATCCCTTGGAAGCCCTTCTCGACTGGTTGAACGGCATCATCTGGAGCAATGCGCTGATCGCGCTGTGCCTGGGCGCCGGCCTGTGGTTCACCCTCCGCACCCGGGTCATGCAGGTGCGGGGTTTTTCCGAGATGTGCCGCCTGACCGTCACCGGGCAGAAGTCGGAGGCTGGCGTGTCCTCGTTCCAGGCGCTGGCCATTTCGATGGCCGGGCGCATGGGCATCGGCAACATCGCCGGCGTCGCCACCGCGATCGCCTATGGCGGGCCGGGCGCGGTGTTCTGGATGTGGGTCATGGGGTTCCTCGGCGCGTCCACATCGTACATCGAATGCACGCTGGCGCAGATCTACAAGGAAAAGGACGCCGAAGGCCGCTACCGCGGCGGGCCGGCCTACTACATCGAAAAAGCGATGGGCCTGAAGTGGTATGCGGTGACGTTCGCCGTGGCGACGGTCGTCGCCACCGGCTTTCTGCTGCCGGGCGTGCAGGCCAATGCGATCGCCGACAGCGCCAGCAACGTGCTGTGCGGCGCCGGCGCCTGCGAGGCGGTGGGCGGCACGGGCGGTCTGAAGCTGTGGATCGGACTGGGCGTGGCCGCGCTGCTGGCGGTCATCATCTTCGGCGGCATCAAGCGCATCGCCACCTTCGCCGAGGTCGTGGTGCCGTTCATGGCGCTGGCCTTCATCCTGATGGCGGTGGCGGTGATGATCGCCAACGCCAGCCGGGTGCCGGCGATGTTCGCCGACATCGTCTCCAGCGCGTTCGGCGCCCACGCCGCGTTCGGCGCGATCATCGGCCAGGCCATCGCCTGGGGCGTGAAGCGCGGCATCTACGCCAACGAGGCGGGCCAGGGCACCGGCCCCCACGCCGCCGCCGCGGCCGAGGTCTCCCACCCGGCCAAGCAGGGCTACGTGCAGGCGTTCGCGATCTACTTCGACACCATGCTGGTGTGCACCTCCACCGCGTTCCTGCTGCTGTCCACGGGCATGTACAACACCTTCAGGACCGTCGCCGAGGACGGCAAGGAGACGCTGGTGGCGATCTTCACCGGAGTGCCGGGCGTGCAGCCGTCGGAGGGCGCGCAGTTCACCCAGGCGGCGGTGGAATCGGTGCTGCCGGGCTGGGGCGCGGGCTTCGTGGCGCTGGCGCTGTTCTTCTTCGCCTTCACCACCATCATGGCCTACTACTACATGGCCGAGACCAACCTGACCTATCTCGCGGGCGTCAAAAAGACCCATCCGCTGGCCACGCTGCTGCTGCGGCTCGGCATCGTGGGCATGGTGGCGTTCGGCGCATACCACAACGCGGCGACGGCCTGGACCCTGGGCGACATCGGCGTGGGCCTGATGGCCTGGCTCAACGTCATCGCCATCCTGATCCTGCAGAAGCCGGCGCTGGTCGCGCTGCGCGACTACGAGCGCCAGCGCAAGCTGGGGCTGGACCCCACGTTCGATCCCGAGGCGCTGGGCATCCGCAACGCCGACTTCTGGAAAAAGCGCCGGTGACGTGAACGATCCCTGGAACGGCTGGAGCGGCAAGCCGCCGCCGAAGAAGCCCGGGCGCACCCGGCATGCGCCGGCGCCGCGCG
>DATHAV010000255.1:0-5429 GCA_035296505.1 Pseudoxanthomonas sp. | reverse complement strand
TAGGCAGGGAGCGCGCCACCAGCGTGGCGTGGGCCTGCACGCCCAGCAGGTGTTCGTCCAGGGTTTGATTGAAGATCGGGCCTCGGCGCTGGTCCGACGAACCTTGGCCGCTGTCGTTTCGGTAGGGATTGCTGCGCGTGTTGGCATGGAGAGGGTAGGCCGCGTTGCGGTAGGGCTGGCGCCGCGCCTCGTCGCTGATGCTGGAGTAGTGGTGGTCGGCCAGCATCAGGCACAGGCGCGAGACGTGCATGGCGAATGGGTCGTGCAACACGTGTCCGTGAGTGGGCGCTTGCGACAGCTCCAGCAGCTTGCGGGCATAGCGGGCGGCCTGCCTGCGCCAAGCGGTGGTGGCTACCGGCAGGCCGTGCGGGAAGTGCCAGTGGGCTTCCAGCGTTTTATGAAGTACGTTCTCGCGCGGTTCGTTCCAGTCGGCATTTATTTGCTGCAATAGGCTGTCCAGCTCCCGTGCATCCACAAATGAGGGTTTCCAGCCGAAGGGGCGAAACTTCTTCCCTGTGCCTTCCTGGGCGTCGTCGTCCTGCCGCTCGTACCTAACTGGTTTGCAGGGGAGCCGATGGTGGGTGAATACCAGCCATGCGACGGCTTGGGCCAATGATGGCAAGCGGCGAAAGGGGTTGTGTGAGCAGTTTGGACCATCGATGTCTTTGTCAGTATCCAGACCGTCCCTCAGCAGACGCCCGTCCTGGTGGTCCAGCCACAGCGCCTCGAAGGCCTTGGCATCCGTATCCGCTTCGGCGCACGTTGCGAGCCTGTGTAGCCAGCCCGCGTCGCCGTCACTGCCCACGAACGCTTGGAACAGCCGCACCGACACCCATTCGTGCCGGTAGTGGTTGCGCTCGCGCAAGCCGGGGTCGCGCAAACGGTCCTGGAACGCCTGCGTGGCCTTGCCCAGGTCGTGCAGCAGGGCCGCCAGCGCGGCCAGGGCCGTCACCAGCGGCAGGTGGTGCCAGGCGTTTTCGTCGCCTGCCCGCAGCACGTCGCGCCGCGTGGTGTTGGTCGGCACGGCGCCCTGTGGATTAAAGCGACGCCGGTCGCCGACGATCCAGAGCAGCTCGGTGTGGTCGAGGCCGCGCACCCAGTGGCAGGCCACGGCGGTGTTCTTGCGCGCGGTCTTGCGCAGCAGGCGGCGCAGGGTGTCGAGCCCGTCCTGGGTGATGGGAGTCTGCCAGGTGCGGTCGCCGCGGCGCTCGGCGAACTGGTCGAGGATGCGGCGCGATTCGGCGAGCGCGCGCTTGTCGCACTGCGAGACCAGGACGACGTTCACGGCGACGCGGGCTTGGCCTGCGCCAGGCGGCCGACTTCGATGGCGACTTGCTTGACGGTATCGATCATGAAGTCCAGCGCTTCGGTGCGGGTCAGGCTCTCGATGCAGGCCTGGCGGAATTCCCGCTCCTCGTCGCCGCGCACCGCCGCCACGAAGGCCAGCGGCAGGATGGCGGCATCCTTCACCAGGTCGGCCACGTCGAACACCAGCCCGCCCCGGCGCGTCTTGCCGTGCAGCACGGCCAGGCCGTGGGGCAGGCCCAGCACCCAGGCCGCGGTCGCGCCGAGCCCGTAGGCGAGGTAATTGCCGTGGTCGAGGAAGCGGTTGGCCGGGTCCGTGCTCTGGCCCCGCTTGGCGCGCGTGAATTCACCGTAGCGCGTGGCCTGCGCGGCCAGCTTGAATAGCTGTTTGCTCAAGCGCGCCTCCTCGGTGAGCAGGAAGGCGTTGTCCGGCGCCGCCTCGATGTGGCGCAGCGAGGCGGCGAGCGCTTGTTCCAGCACCGAGGCCTCCACCGCGAAGCCGGCGTCCTTCAATAGCCTGCCGCGCAGCCACTGGCTGCGGATGCGCTTCAGCCGGGCGCGCTGGAAGGCCTTGGCGGCCGCCAGGCGCAGCGCGTCGTCGAACCAGAACCGCACCCAGGCCTGCAGGTATTCGGTGGGGCGGTACTCGCTTTGCGGCGAGAACCAGGCGACTTCGATATCGACCTCGTTGGCGGTGAACAAGGGCGTTCCTCCACCGCCGCAGAACCCCACCAGCACCCCGGCCTTGGCCAGCTCGCGCATCGCCGCCTGGGTGACCGACGTGCCGGTGCCGAGCACCACGGTGGTGGTGTTGGCGATCGGGATGTTCCAGTAGAGCGAATGCTTGCCTTCGTCGGTGACGTACTCCACTCGGCCGCCGTTGACTAGCACCCGGCAATGCTCGAGGTAATAGAGGTTGGCCCGCTTGGAATGCAGGATGGTCTTGAGATCCGAAGACGCAAGTTGTTGCATGCCGACCCGCTGTTGCCCGCCCCTTGGCTGAGTATCGATCAGGTGCGCAGGCTTGACCAGCGGACGGAACAGGCGGCGGCGCATGCGTAGAATGCCGCGATGGAAAACCCACTCCAAACCGTACATCTCAAGAACGCCTGGCGCTCCAGCCATCCGTGGATCTTCCAGAAGCTGGTCGCCAAGCCGGACTCGAAGCCCAGGCCCGGCAGCCTGGTGGACGTGTTCGGCGTCGACGGCGAGTGGATCGGCCGCGGCTTCTACAACGGGCATTCGCGCATCGCCGTGCGCATCCTGGAAACCGACCGCGAGGTCGCGGTCGATGCGGCCTGGTTCGCGCGCAAGATCGCCGCGGCGGTGTCTCTGCGCCGCGACGTGCTGCGCCTGGACGAGGTGTCCGACGCGTGGCGCGTGGTGCATGCCGAAGGCGACGGGCTGTCGGGCCTGGTGGTGGACCGCTACGCCGACCTGCTGGTGGTGGAGTTCTTCAGCGCCGGCATGTTCCGCCACCGCGAGTGGATCTTCGATGCGCTCAGGCGGCAGTTTCCCGGCGCGCGCTTCTACAGTTTCGCCGAGGAGCACGTGCAGAAGCAGGAGTCGTTCGACTACCGCCCGGTCAGCAGCGCCGGCACCCAGCCGCCGGCGCCGGCCATCATCACCGAGCACGGCGTGCGCTTCCGCGCCGATCCGGCCGGCGCGCACAAGACCGGATTCTTCGCCGACCAGCGCGAAAACCGCGAGTGGCTCTCGCGGCAGTGCCGAGGCAAGACGGTGCTGGACCTGTGCTGCAACACCGGCGGCTTCGCCGTGTACGCGGCGGCGCGCGGCGCGGCCGAGGTGCTGGGCGTGGACATCGACGAGGACGTGATCGCCATCGCCAAGGGCAACGCCAGGCTCAACGACTTCAAGCCCGGCAGCGGCGGCCCCAGGTTCGTGCAGGCCGACATCTTCCCGTGGCTGCGCGACGCCGCCAACCGCGGCGAGCGTTTCGACGTGGTGATCCTGGACCCGGCCAAGATGACCCGCGACCGCGACCAGGTGATCGGCGCGCTCAAGAAATACCTGGACATGAACAAGCTGGCGCTGGGCGTGGTCGAGCCCGGCGGCCTGTTCGCGACCTTCTCGTGCACCGGCCTGGTCGGCGAACAGGAGTTCCTGGACATGCTGCGCCGCGCGGCCTATTTCTCCGGCCGCACGATCCAGGTGCTGAAGGTGTCCGGCGCCGGCGCCGACCACCCGTTCATGGCCCATGCGCAGGAATCGCGCTACCTCAAGGCGGTGTTCTGCCGGGTGCTGTAGGGCGGACTGGGCAGCACAGTTTCTGTACAGGCCCGCCGGAGGCCGCTGGTCAGGTCTTCGTGCGCCCGCTCACCCGAGCGCGCCGCGGGCTTGCGCCATGAGCGGGACGCTCAGCTCCTGAGACCGCGGCTGGCTACACTTTGGCCATGGACATCCAAAGCCTGCTGTACCTCTGCGCCGGTCTGCTGCTTGCGGCACTCGTCCTGCTGATCGCGCTGCTGCGGCGTCCCGATGCCCGGCTCGAGAACGCCCTGCGCGAAGAACAGCGCGGCGGACGCGGCGAACTGCGCGAGCAGCTCGATGGCCTTTCCGCCCGCACCGGTCAGCGCCTGGACCAGCTGCGCGACAGCCTCACGGAGGACGCCCGCAAGGCCCGCGAGGAGAATGCGCAAGCCCAGCAGGCGATGGGCCAGCTGCTGGCCCATCGCCTGCAGGAAATCAGGACCCAGCTCGACAGCTTCGGCCAGCAGCAGGACGCGCGCATCGAAGGCTTTGGCCGCCAGCTCGCCGAACTGGTGGCGCGCACCGACCAGAACATGGCGAACCTGCGCCAGACGCTGCTGGAGGAAACGCGCAAGGCGCGGCAGGAAAGCGCCGAAAGCCAGCAGCGGTTCGCGCAGTCGCTGGGCGAGCGCCTGGCCGAGCTGACCCAGCGCAACAACGAGGGCATCGGCCAGATGCGCGCCACGCTCGAAGCCAGGCTCAAGGACCTGCAGGCCGACAACGCCGGCAAGCTGGAGCAGATGCGCCAGACCGTGGACGAGAAGCTGCAGAGCACGCTCAACACGCGGCTGGACTCGTCGTTCAAGCTGGTGTCCGAGCGCCTGGAGCAGGTGCAGCGCGGGCTCGGCGAGATGCAGCAGCTGGCGACCGGCGTGGGCGATCTCAAGCGCGTGCTGAGCAACGTCAAGAACCGCGGCGGCTGGGGCGAGGTGCAGCTCGACAACATCCTCGAGCAGACCCTCACCCAGGAGCAGTACGCGCGTTGCGTGCGGGTGCGCCCGGACAGCGCGGAGATGGTCGACTTCGCCGTGCGCCTGCCCGGCCGCGGCCACGAGGACACGCCGGTATGGCTGCCGATCGACTGCAAGTTCCCGCGCGAGGACTACGAACGCCTGCTGGATGCGCAGGAGCAGGGCGATCAGGAGGGCGTGCGCACGACCGGTGTGCAGCTGGAGCGGGCGATCCGCGTCCAGGCCAAGTCCATCTGCGACAAGTACATCACGCCGCCGCACACCACCGATTTCGCGGTGATGTTCCTGCCCACCGAAGGCCTGTACGCCGAAACCATCCGCCGCCCGGGGCTGATGGACCTGCTGCAGCGCGAATGCCGCATCGTGATCGCCGGGCCCACCACGATCACCGCGCTGCTCAACAGCCTGCAGATGGGCTTCCGCACCCTGGCCATCGAAAAGCGCTCCAGCGAGGTATGGGGCGTGCTGGGTGCGGTCAAGAGCGAGTTCGGCAAGTTCGCCGGCATTCTCGAGAAGGCCGAAAAGCAGATCAGCACCGTAGGCAAGAGCCTGGGCGAAGCCAGCCGCAAGACCCGGACCATCGAAAAGCGCCTGCGCGGTGTGGAATCGCTGGCGGGGCCGGAGTCGCGGGCGCTGCTGGAAGGCCTGGACGGCAGCGATGCGGCGCCATTGCTGGACGACGACGAGGAAAGCGGACCGTAGACAGGCGTCGTTTATGACGTTCCA
This sequence comes from Pseudoxanthomonas sp., assembly GCA_035296505.1. GTDB lineage: Bacteria > Pseudomonadota > Gammaproteobacteria > Xanthomonadales > Xanthomonadaceae > Pseudoxanthomonas_A. The sequence goes on along the minus strand of DATHAV010000255.1, from coordinate 156 downwards.
CCGGGATTTCCCGCACCGCCGAACGACAAGAAGCCCGGAGACTTCCGGGCTTCTTGCGTAACCCGAGCAGCGCCTCAACCCCCCGGCGCGGGGATGACCACCGACATCGCGTTGGCCGGGACGGTCGGGTTTTCTTCCTCCTCCAGCAGGTAGTCG
>DATHAV010000254.1:0-2558 GCA_035296505.1 Pseudoxanthomonas sp. | reverse complement strand
GCCGCGCGAACATGCGCTGCTGGTGGCGGTGGCGCGGCTGGCGGCGGCGGGCCGGCTGGATGAACGTGATGGCAAGGTGTTGATCGATGGTCAGGCCCTATTTAAGCCGCTGTCTCTAGATTTGGGCGACGATTTCGCCCTCCCGGATCCCGCGTCCCCGCCATGAACCGCCCGTTCCGCGGCGTCCTGCTGCTTGTTCCCTTTCTGACCGGCGCCACCGCGCCGGTCCTGGCTTTGGAGCCATTCGTCGCCACCTACCAGGCCTTCAACCAGGGCAAGTTGGCCGGCAACGCGACCATGCGTGTGGTTCACCGGGGCGCCGACCAGTGGCGCGTGGACCTGGGCATCCGCGGCAATCGCGGCCTGGCCGGCCTGGTCGGGCTCAACATCGAGCAGAGCACGGAATTCCAGGCGCAGGGCGACACCTACCGGCCCCTGAGCCAGACCACGGTCAAGCACGCGCTTTTCGCCGGCCGCAAAAGCACCGGCGTCTACGATTGGAAACGCGGCACCGCCACCTGGGACGGCGACATCAAGAAAGAGCGGCGCGCCAGCGTGCCGCTGCGGGAAAACGACCTGAGCGCGCTGCTGATGAACCTGGCGGTGATCCGCGACGCGGACGTCGGCAAGACGCTCAACTACCGGGTGGTCGACGGCGGCCGCGTGCGCGAATACCAATACGCGGTGGCGCCCGTGGCCGAGACCGTCGTGGTGGAGGACTTGAGCTACGAGGCCATGCGGGTGTCGCGCACCAACGGCGGCGGCGACGAAACCATTTTCTGGGTCGCCAGCGGCGTACCGACGCCGGTGCGGATACTGCAGCGCGAGAACGGCGCCGACACCATCGACCTCAGACTGGTCGAGTACCGAGGAGTACAGCAGCAATGAATATCAAGCGAGTCATGGTCCTGGCGGCGTTGACGATCGCACCGGCCTTGGCCGGCGGCGCGCACGCGATTGAGCCGTTCAGGGCCGACTACCAGGCCAGCGCCATGGGCATGCAGGGCAACGGGCAGATGTCGATCACCGCGCAGGGCAACAATCGCTGGGAGTACGCGCTCGGCATCAGCAACTCGCTGGTCGACCTCAGCCAGAAGACGGTATTCGACGAACAGGACGGCGTGCTGCGGCCGCTGTCGAGTTCGGACCTGTCGCGGCTGCTGGTCAAGAGGAAAACCGTCAACACCCAGTTCGACTGGAACGGCAAGCGGGCCACCTGGAGCGGCGACGTCAAGCCCGACCGTGCGGGGCCGGTGGCCCTGAGGAAGGGCGACATGGACGCGCTGCTGGTCAACCTGGCGATCGTGCGCGATGTCGCGGCAGGCAAGCCGCTCAACTACCGCCTGATCGAGAACGGCAGGGCGCGGCCGATGTCGTACCGGCCTGCAGGCAAGGAGACGATCACCATCGGCGGCAAGCCGTATGAAGCCACCAAGGTGGTGGGTGCCGCCGGCGACAAGGAAATCATTGCCTGGATCGTGGCGGACATGCCGGTCCCCGCGCGCATCCTGCAGCGCGAGAACGGCCAGGATGCCATCGATCTGCAGATCAAGGCCTGGCGCTAGCTAGCTGGGTTTCGGGCCAGGGCCGGGCGGCAACGCCTGCAGGCGAGCTACAGGCCGCATGTCGAATACAAAGAAAAACAGGGCGCCGTATTGGGTGTCCTGCTTCGTGGGTGCTACGGCGTAACGGTCATTTCCGTGCGGCAGTCCAGGCGGATTGCGCGGTCGCCGCCGCGCCAGAGATAGGACTTGCACTCCCGCGGTCCTTCGACGGTGGCGGTGACGCGGACCCCGTAAAACGCCTGCAGGATTTCATGGTGGCTCACCCTGCCGTCGCCATTCCAGTCCATGTGGCGGATCGGCATGCCGCTGATGCCGGCCGCGCCGGTCAAGTGCAGCCAACCGGCCAGCGCCAGCGCAATGGTGACCAGGGCGAGCAAGGCCTTGCGTCGGGTGGAAAAGCGCCTGCGTAGGGGCGTTGATGCCGAACTCATGCCTGGCTCCTCACGAAATGCGACGGATGACGGCCCCAAGCGCGCCGAGCTTCTCCTCGATGTTTTCGTAACCCCGGTCGAGATGGTAGATGCGGTCGATCGTGGTGTCGCCGTCGGCCACCAGGCCGGCCAGGATCAGCGAGGCCGACGCCCGCAAATCGGTGGCCATCACCGGCGCGCCGCTCAGCCGTTCCACCCCGCGGATGACGGCGGTATGGCCTTCGACGCGGATGTCCGCGCCGAGGCGCAGCAGCTCGTTGACGTGCATGAAGCGGTTTTCGAAGATGGTCTCGTTGACCACGGCCACACCCTCGGCGATGCAGTTCATGGCCATGAACTGCGCCTGCATGTCGGTCGGAAACGCAGGATAAGGCGCGGTGGTCAGGCTCACCGAGCGCGGACGCTGGCCGCGCATGTCCAGGGTGATGCTGTCCTCGGTGGCCTCAATGTGGGCGCCGGCCTCGGCCAGCTTGCCCAGCACCGCGTCAAGCGTGTCGCCGCGCGCGCGGCGTGCCGTCACTCTGCCCCCGGTCATGGCCGCGGCGACGAGGAAGGTGCCGGT
>DATHAV010000253.1:0-4058 GCA_035296505.1 Pseudoxanthomonas sp. | reverse complement strand
GCGCGCGCTACGCAGACCTACAACGACGTCGACCGCATCACCGGCGAGCCCACCTACGGCGGCTATTCGCAGGCCATCGTCGTGCGCGAGGAGTTCGTGCTCAAGGTATCGGAAAACGTGGATCTGGCGCGCGTGGCGCCGCTGCTGTGCGCCGGCATCACTTCGTACTCGCCGCTCAAGCGCTGGAACGCCGGCACCGGCACCCGGCTGGGCGTGGTCGGCCTGGGCGGCCTGGGCCACATGGCGGTGAAGCTCGGCGTGGCCCTGGGCTGCGAGGTCACCGTGATCACCACCGCGGAATCGAAGTCCGCCGACGCACGCGCCCTCGGCGCTCACCACGTGCTGGTGTCGCGCGACGAGGAGGCGATGGGCGCGGCGACGTCCTCGATGGACCTGATCATCGACACCGTGCCGGTGGCCCACGATCTGGCGCCGTACGTCAGGCTGCTGGACGTCGACGGCAGCCTGGTGATCGTCGGCGCCATCGACACGGTCCCCGGCTTCCATTCCGGCCTGCTGCTGATGGCGCGCAGGCGAATCTCCGGCTCGCCGATCGGCGGGATCGCCGAAACCCAGGAGCTGCTGGATTTCTGCGCCGAGCGCGGCATCCACGCCGACTGCGAGACCATCGCCATGCAGGACATCCAGAAGGCGTATGCGCGCATGGACCGCTCGGACGTGAAATACCGGTTCGTGATCGACATGAAGACGCTGCGCTAGCGAAAGGCACGCCCTACCGCCTGCTCACCACGCGGTCTCGATGAGGGCGCGTTCGGCCGACAGCCAATCCTTCGCGGGGGCCGGCAGCGGCGCGTCGGGCACCGGCACGCCCATCGCCGCGTAGGACACCGCGTTGGGGACCAGCCCGTCGGGGCCGACGGCGGCGCCTTTCATGTAGCCCGCGGCGCAGACCCTGCCGTCGCGGGAGAACTCGAAGCGCATGTAGTTCCAGGCGTGGTCGCTGGCGTCCAGCCTGAAGCGCAGCGTGTACCGCTGCAGCGGAGCGAGCCCGCGGCGGTAGGTGATGAAGGACCCGCCCGCCATCGGCCGCCAGCGGTTCTTGAGCAGCGTGGCGGCGAACCAGTCCTGGCGAAATACTCGATCAGCATCAGATCGATCAGGGTCAGGTAGCGGCCGTTGTTCATATGGCCGTTGATGTCGATGTCGTTGGGCAGCACGGTGAGCCTGCGTTCCAGCGTGTCGCCTATTCGCAGCGGCGGCAGACGCCAGCCGCGCAGAACGGCCCACAGCAGCCTGAGGTAGAGGTTCATCGGTGCGTTGCCCTGCGTTCGAGCGCGAACGCAACGGTTCGACAGCGAACGATAGCCGATGAGCCGTCCATGGGCGCGGAGCTTTCGCCTACCGAGCTGCGCACGCTGGACGACATGATGCGGCGCATGGGCGCAGGTCTGGAGACGCTGCCGCCCCGAGGGTGCGGAGAATCACATGGTGTCCACGGCGCCGACGCCTAGGATCGAGTGTCCAACCACAGGCGAGGCACGAGCATGGCCGCATCGACCACGAGGCGCCGGCCGCGCACCTGGGCCGGCCTGCTGCTGGGCTTCGCGCTGGGCGGTTTCTTCGACGGCATCCTCCTGCACCAGATCCTGCAGTGGCACCACCTGCTGAGTGGATTGCAGACCGGCGCACTGCGTTCGCTGCGCGTACAGATCCTCGCGGACGGGTTCTTCCACCTGCTGATGTACGCCATCGCGGTGGCCGGGCTGTGGTCGCTGTGGCGGAGTCGCCGGGCAGGCGCCATGCCGGAATCGAAGCGGCTGCTGGCCGACGCGCTGATCGGCTTCGGCGGCTGGCACGCGCTCGACGCGGTGCTTTCGCACTGGCTGCTGGGCCTCCACCGCATCCGCATGGAGGCGGCCGAGCCATTGGTATGGGATCTGGGCTGGCTGGCGGCGTTCGGCATCGTGCCGCTGCTGGCGGGCATCGCCATGCGCAGGCGCGGCGGCGGCGATGCAGCGGTCCGGCGCAGCCTCGCCGGTGGGCTTCTGGCCGCAGGCGTACTGGTCGCCGCGCCGGTGGCATCGCTGCCGCCGCGTGACGCCACCCAGGTCGCGGTGCTGGTGCGGCCCGAGCGCATGAACGAGCTGCTGGACGGCGTGCAGGCGGCGGAGGGCGGCATCCTCTGGGTCGACGGCGGCGGCGCGCTGTGGGTGTTCTCGCTGCCGCCGGGTGCCGATGCCGGCGCGCTCTACCGCCACGGGGCGCTGCTGGTCACGCGCTCGCCTGCGGCGCTCGGCTGCCTCGCGTTCGTCCGCGGCGACGGCGCTTGAGCTTGTGATGCCGCCGGCGCCATCGCATGCGCGGAACGCGGCGCGCGAGCGCCACGCATGTCCAGGCGCGCGGCGTACGCAATTCGCATGTCGGCGAAGGCCGGGCCATCTCGCAGCCGTACATCGTCGCGCTGATGCTGGATGCGGCCGAGCTGGCGCCGGCCGGCCGCGTGCCTGAAATCGAGCGCCGGATCGGGCTATGCGGCGGCCGTCATGAGCCCGATGGCGGCACAGGTGTATGCGATCCAACGCCACGCCTCGCCCGCGCACGAGGCGCGGCGGCGATGTCCCGGGGTACCGCAATACCGAACTGCAGGGGTCGGCGACGGCCGCCGTGGCTGGCCCGCTGCGGCGCCGTTCCGCGCCATCCTGCTGGTGGCGGCGAGCGCGCCGGAGCCGCCGCGACCGCTGCGCGAGCAGGTGTCCGTGGGCGGCCGACTGCTGGTGCCGGCGGGTCCGGAAGGCCAGGTGCAGCGCCTGCGCAAGATCCGCCGCGTGGGGCGCGACCGCTACCAGGAACAGCACCCGGCTGCGATCCGCCTCGTGCCGCCGCTGGGCGAGCAGGCTGGCCCCATCCGGTGCGGTCGCCCCATGAAGTGGGCCAAGTCGGACGACGAGGCCAGGGCCGACCTGATCGCCCGCGCGGCCGAGCCGCTGCCGGACCCGGCCGAGCCGCAGTTCGCCGCGGCCTTCGACCGCTTCGCCGATCGCCGGGTGGTGCTGCTGGGCGAAAGCAGCCACGGCACCGCCGAGTTCTACCAAGCGCGCGCGGCCATCACCCGGCGACTGGTGGAGCGCCACGGCTTCCGCCTGCTCGCGTTCGAAGCGGACTGGCCGGACGCCGCGGCGGTCAACCGGCACGTACGCGGGCGCGAATCCGGCGGCGGGCGCATCTTCCAACGCTTTCCGACCTGGATGTGGCGCAATACCGAAGTCGCTGTGCTGGTGGATTGGCTGAAGGCGTTCAACCGCGGCCGCGCGGACGGTGAGCAGGCCGGCTTCCACGGCCTGGACATGTACAGCATGAGGGAGTCGATCGCCGCCGTGCTGGAGTACATGGATCGGGTGGATCCCGAGGCCGCGGCGGTGGCCCGCGAGCGCTACGGCCGCCTGACGCCGTGGCAGAACTCGCCCTCCACCTACTACGGGCATGCGGCCCTGCGCGCGGGGCACGCCATTTGCGAGCAGGCGGTGCTGAAGCAGTGCCGCGAGTTGCTGGACCAGCGCCTTTCGGTCGCCACCGAGCGCGACGAAGCGCGCCTGGATGCCGCGCAGAACGCACGCCTGGTGGCCGCGGCGGAGCGCTACTACCGCGCCATGTACCACGGCGGCGCGGAAAGCTGGAACCTGCGGGACACGCATATGTTCGAGACCCTGCGGCACCTCATGCGGGCCTACGGTTCCGATGCGCGGGCGGTGGTGTAGGCGCACAACTCGCACATAGGCGACGCGCGGCACACCGAAATGGGCGCCTCGCGCGGAGAGATCAACCTGGGCCAGCTGTGCCGCGAGGCGTTCGGCGGCGCGGCGGCGCTGATCGGTTTCGGCACCCACACCGGGCGCGTCGCCGCGGCGCACGACTGGGATGGCGACATGGAGGTCATGCGCGTGCGTGCGTCGCTGCCGGGCAGCGTGGAGGCGCTATGCCACCGCAGCGGGTTGGACCGCTTCCTGCTGGACCTGCGCAAAAATACTGACCCGGCGCTGCGCGAAGCGCTGTCGGCGCCGCTGCTGCAGCGCTTTATCGGCGTTATTTACCGCCCCGGT